>NZ_JBSHML010000002.1:0-244901 GCF_053645335.1 Dietzia sp. NPDC055340
CCATGGGCATGCTCAACCACCATTTCGCAGCAGCCGCCTGATCGGCGCAGAGCGACAGCCTACCTCTGACTGCCGCCAATCTTTGCAACAGAGCCCGCAGACACGCCGTTGACCAGCACGTATACCCTTGGCGTCTCATCGGATGCATCATTGACTCATTGGATGCAACCGCGGAACGAGGTGTCGGATGCACGTCGACGGTGTGGGTCGGGTCTCGGTGGTGCCCTCGCTGCCGGTCCTTCGGCCCGAGGAGCAGGTGCTCCAGCTCATGCTGGACGGCTGGCGCAACCAGCAGCTCTCCAGGAACCTGCAGTTCGCGACGATCGAGCAGCGGCTGCGCTGTGTGCGCCGGTTCGTTGAGCACATGAACGAGGATCCGTGGAACTGGACGCCGGCGATGGTCGAGGAGTTCTCGGCCGACCTGCGCACCGTCCGACACGTCTCTCGCTCCACGCTGCGCAGCTACCACTCTGCGCTTCGGGCGTTCACGAGCTACGTCAGCAACCCCGACTACGGATGGGACCGGGTCTGCGAGCAGTACTTCGGCACCCACCCGGCGCAGGTCTTCTTCGACTGGAACTCCGCACCGCACGTCCAGGAGTACGACGGCGGACCCACGAAGCGTCCCTACACGCGGTCCGAGCTCGATCGACTCTTCGTCTACGCCGACGATGAGGTCGAACGCATGGGGCGGTCGGGACGCAAGGGCTGGCAGGCGGCCTATCGCGATGCGGTCATGATGAAGATCGCCTACGCCTACGGCCTCCGCTTCAACGAGTTGCGACACCTGCAGCTCGTCGACTTCGCCCGCAACCCGCATGCGCGCGAGTTCGGCCGGTTCGGCGTCTGCAAGGTCCGCTACGGCAAGTCAAAGCGCTCCTCGCCCTACAAACCCCGCAGCGTGCTCACCGTCTGGCGATGGACGCCTCCGATCCTCGAGGACTGGCTCGCCAACGGTCGCGGTGAGCCCGACACACTCGACCTGTTCCCCAGCGAACGCGGCGGCCTGGTCGGAGAACCGGCGCTGCTGCGCCGGCTACGCCGCTACTGCGACGAGCTCGGACTTTCGGACGGGCTCGATCTGCACTCGTTCCGACGCTCCTACGCTACGCATCTGTTGGAGGCTGGCTGGGACCCACGGTTCGTCCAGGACCAGATGGGGCACGAGTACGCCTCGACGACCGGCATCTACCAGTTCGTCGGCGACGAGTTCCGGCGCAGCACGCTCCGCAGCGCTCTCGACAGGACCGTCAACGAGGCCCTGGCCCGCACCACGAAGGATGGAACACCATGAAACGCAAGGTCGACTACCAGTGGCGCCTGGCCGAGCTGATGGCGGCCAGAGGTCTGCACAACACGACCGATCTCATCCCGCTGCTCGGCGAACGGGACATCACGCTCTCCCGACCGCAGGTCTACCGCCTCGTCAATCAGCGGCCGGAGCGCGTCTCGCTCCAAGTTATCGCCGCACTCTGCGACATCTTCGAGTGCACACCAGCCGATCTGGTCACGACAACCGCCGCGGACGTCCGGCGCCGGAAGACCGCGACCGAGCCCGGCTCCAACGTCGTCAGCCTCGACCGATCAGTTCGACCCCGGCGCGCGAACATTCTCGACGAGTAGGGATGGCTGCCGTGGCGAGTCGAGGACCAGCAGGCCTGTCCCCCCGCTCCACCATCCAGGGTCGTCCACGCATCACCTCGACGACCGGGAACCCGTGCGCACGCTGCGGCCGCAAGATCCCGCGGGTCGCCGTCACATGGCCGGAGGGCCGGCTCTGCAACATCTGCTACTACAACGCCGTCCACACCCGAGGCGTCTGCCCGGAGTGCCTCCAAGACCGCCTGCTACCAGGACCCGCAAGCGCCGGCGGCGGTCCGATCTGCGCGACCTGCGCGGAGATCCCCCACGACTTCCATTGCGACAGCTGCGACACCGAAGCCGGGCATCACCGAGGGCGGCTCTGCGCCCGATGTGCGCTTCGCGCCGACCTCCACCAGGTCCTCGGCGGCGAGCCGGAACACCCCGCTCTGCGCGGTCTGGTCGACGCGCTATGCGCATCCGAGCGACCCGAGTCGATCCTCGTCTGGAAGCGATCCCCCAAGGTCCAGACGCTCCTGCGTGGCCTTGGCGACGGCACGATCCCGATCTCCCACGAAGGCCTCGACGCCGTTCCCGGCAAGCCGACCGAACACATCCGAGCACTCCTGCAACATCACGGCCTACTCCCCTACCGCGATGCCTACCTGCACCGATTCGAGGAGTGGATCGCCGTCAAGTTAGAAGGGCTCCCCGCCGAGGTCCGTCAGCCCGTCCAGCACTTCGCGACCTGGCACCACCTACGCAACATCCGCGCCAAATCCGAAGCAGGCGCCAACACGCGCGGCCCGGTGCACTCAGCGAAGCAAGAGATCACCGAGACAGTCAAGTTCCTGACCTGGCTGCACCAGACACACCACCGCACCGCCGCGACCTGCACCCAGCAAGACGCCGACGAGTGGCTGGCAGGCGGACCGACCACTCGCACCATGATCAGGAACTTCTTCCAGCTCGCCAAGAAGTCCCGCTTGAACACCGGTGTCACGGTCGCGCATCGCACTCCCCGATCGAGCCCGTCCCTGAGCCAGGAGCAGAGACTTGCCTGGATCCGCGAATTGCTCACCGGGACCAGCGAGTCACTCCCCTACCGCGTCGCCGGCATGCTCCTGCTCCTCTACGCGCAACCACTGGTCAAAGTCGTCACTCTGACGACCGAGGCCATCGCCGAGAGCCCTCACGGCATGAGAATCCAGCTCGGCCGCCATCCAGTGGACGTGCCTGAGCCGTTCGCCAACATGATCCGCCAGCACCGCGATGCTCGGCCCAACCTCCGGACAGCGGCAGGGACGGACAGCCCCTGGATGTTCCCAAGCATCCTCGCCGGACGACACCTCCACCCCAACACCGTGATGGACAGACTGCGAGCCCTCGGCGTGAACCTCCTCGGCGCCCGCAACAGCGCCCTCGGCGAGCTCGTCCTCCAATGCCCACCGTCGCTAGTCGCCGACGCACTCGGCTACAGCCACCACGTCGCCTTCCTCCACGCCGAAAAGTCCGCAGAACCGTGGGCCCGATATGCGGCCCGCCACGCGGGCGACCAGCGATAGCCGGCGACCACCACGATCTGCCCAGCCATGCTCGCGTTCAGTTACACCAGGATGGTCTGGCCGTCGGCCTGCTGGATGTCCAGCAACAGATGCCCGCGCCCGCGGCTCGTCCTCACCACGGAACCGAACCCAGGGCACGACATGCGCCCGGGCATGCCGCCGCGGTCAGCGCGCTCCGGTGGCACGAAGTGGTGGCCACCGGAGCGCACTGGGTCAGTGTCTGCTGTCCTCGATAGGTGTCAGCATGACAAGTACGGCTGCGGCGGCGCAGGAAGATGCGGGTGCGGACGCTGGCGTTCCACAGACGCTGCATGAGATTCATGATGGCCTCACTTTTCACACGGGAGCACTTCGATGTGGCTGGTCCTGTGTGGTGAGTGCCCCGAGGCTTCTTGGGGCGGTCTGCTCCGCCCGACGTCAGGCTTCGCGCGTGGTCTGTCCTGCCATTTCGCAGTCTACGCTGCTCGGTTGGAGTGCGGAAGAGCGGTGGAGTTCCGCTTGCGGATTGGAGTGGAGAAGCGTCAGAAGGAGGAGCCCAGCGCAGCCTTTTGCTCATGGGAGGTTTCGTGCCAGGTGTCGGCGATGAACTGCGCGACTGCAACAGTCGAGTTGAACACGAGGCGTGCATGTCGTGGAGTCGCGGGGCTCTCGTTGACGGAGCCATGCCCGTCGCCGATTGAGTTGCGTGCCTCCGCGACGGACTGCACGAGAGTGGAGAGGGCGCGCATCGCTTTGCGGAGGGCGTCGCTGCCGCGCTTGCTGCCGTCTACCGCGTCGGCATTGATCGCGAGTGCCGATGCGGTGCTTGCGAAAAGAGCCGGGAGCTCGTCTCGTTCGGAGAACTCGATATCCAGATCCGTGAGCACGATCTTGCACTGGCTCTCGAGGAGGTTCTTGCAGGAGGAGATCGCCGCAGCGGGATCTGAGCTGAGGTCGCGGTTGATTAGATCGAGGTGACGGCGCAGCACAGAGTTCTCGGTGAGGTCGGGCGTCTTGGCGAGCGTTAGCTCGGTTGGGGCGTAATACGCGGAAATCTGACGCCAGCCATAGATGATGCGATCTCCGAAACGGTCTGTCTCGATGAGCTCATACCCATCTCGGCGGAGGGTGTCATTGTAGGCAGCGACCATCGCGGCAGCGGCGTCTGGATCGTCGCGGACAATGGGATGGACTGTCTCGGCTAAGAAGTTGAGGAACGTCTCGTCGCTGCCGTTACGAAGCTGGAAACGGTCGTCGTTGAAGACCCAGTCATCCTCCCAGTCCCAGTTGTTCACCATGTGCTGGTAGATGTCGCCGCTGGCAGTGCGGTACCTGTGGTCTCTGCTCGGCAGCTCCTCCAAGTCGTAGAGCCGGGCGAGGAACTGCGGATGCTGCAGCCGCCCCGACCAGTCGTACTCGGAAAGCGAGAGCCAATCGAACACGTTTGAGCGCGTCTGGCGAGAGATCCGCGCGCGGTTCGTTGGCGTCATGCACTAAGAATATCGGCCGCATACATCAGGAAATCGACCGCCTCTGACTCCGTCTGGACCGCACTTCCTCCGGGGAGTGCTCGGTCTGCTGAAGGCTCACGAGCACGCCCTGGGCGCGTTCGTAGTCGACGCGCTGAGCATCGTCGCCGGGCACCGCTCCGAGTGGGCTGCTCGAGGTGACGCCCCACCGGTCGCGGTACGCAATGACCGCCCGTGCCGCAGCCTCACCCTCTGCGGGAGCGGTCTCGTCGAGTCCCGTCAACCAGGGCTCTGGCTGCTTGAGGAGCTTCTCGACCAGGGCATCGATGCGCTGCTCCATGAGCTGCTCCCGCTCGTCGAGGGCTTGCCTCATCGCGGGATCGGTGATCCCGGTCGCGCGCGGGACCAGGCCGGCGATCATCCTGGCGGTCCGCTGCGGAGCAGGCTGGTAGGCCGCCGTGATGCGCTGGAGCCTGTAACGCAGCAGCGACCCGAGATCCTGCACCTCGTCCAGTCCTCCAACCTGGATGATGCGCGGGAGAAGACTGTCGATGTCGTGCCCGTCGGCTTCGAGCCTGCGCAGCTCGGTGGTGAGGATCCCGAAGGCGTCTGTCTCGACGAGCTCGTCGATCGTCTCCGCCGTGAGGCCTCCGGCGTGCAGGAGGGCGATCCAGCGTTCCTGTCCGGCGACTTGTGCGATGGTGTCGTACTCGGCCGCGAGTTGCTCGAGTGAGCCCCAGAAGTCCTGCTCCACGGTGATCGTGTCGTGTGCGGAGAGCTCTGCGCCAGGGTGCTGCAGGATCCCGTAGAGGATGCTCCGGGCGGTGTTCTGCAGGTCCTCACGGTGCTGATGCTCCTCGAGGTGATGCTCGTCGGTGGCGACGTAGACGCGGTTGGATTCGCGGCCGCGGGTCATCGCGACGTAGAGGGATTCTCGGGTCACTTCCGGTGAGTGGACGACCGCGTGTGCGGTGTCGACGGTGGCCCCTTGGGCACGGTGCGCGGTGACGGCGTAGCCGAGGTCGACGTGCTCGGCGACGTAGCTCACGGGCAGCGTGATCGTGGTGCGCCGCTTCGATCCTGCCCGCCGCACGGTGAGGGATCCGTCGTCGTTCGCATGGGCGACGTGCCAGCGGTCGCCGTTTTTCACCCAGCTTCGCCCGAGCGAGAGGCGCCGATTGTTCTCGCGGGTGATGATGAGATCTCCGCGGGAAACTTCGTTGCCGTCATGGAGTTTGACGCCGTCCACAGCGACGTCGCCCTGGAGGATTCGGTCGGTGCGGGCGCGGGTGTTGAGCGCAGAGACCGTGTCGAGGGTTTCCGCGATCAGCACCGTGCTCTTTCCCGCTGCGAGGTCTGTGCGCCAGGCTTGGTAGGCGGCTTCGAGAATCTCGTCATATCCGCCCGGCGTGACGCGCTGGTGCGCAATGTAGGTATCGATGACGTCGGTGTCGCCGATCCGCAACTGCAGGGACGCCTGCTTCTCCCAGTCGTTTCGGAAGCGACGCACATCGACCAGTTCCGGGGCGTCGCCGCGGTCACGCACGAGCATCCCGAACGCGCCGCCCGCGTCCACCGCTGCGAGTTGCGCCCAATCGCCCACGAGCAGCACTTTCGCGCCGACCTGCTGGGCGTGACTGGTGATGGCATCGAGCGCGAACGTGCCACCCAAGGAGGCTTCGTCGATGATGACGAGCTGTCCGCGCGTGAGGTTCCATTTCCCGAGGCGATGCTCATGCAGCCACTTCGCCGTGTTCTCCGTCCCGATCTCCAGATCCCCGGCGAGGACGTCGGCGGCAGCGGCCGAGGGCGCGAGCCCGGTCACCGAGCCTGGCCCGTAGCGTCGCTCCCAGGCTCGGCGCAGGGCACGCATCGTTGTGGTCTTCCCAGTCCCTGCGGGGCCGACGAGTACGTCGAGGACGCGGCCGGAGACGCCGATCTTCGCGATCGCCTGCTCCTGGTCCACCGACAGGGTGTGCCCGTCGCGGTTCTTCGTTCTGGCAGCGTCCTCGATCCATGCCAGCGGTACGGTCGGCGCCGACCGATCATTCGACGCGCCAAGGAGTCGGTCTTCTGCCGCGAGCACCTGCTCGGAGGAGAACACCGTTCCGGCTTTGGGTCGGAACACGCTCGACCCGTCCGCGCGACGAAACAGCGAGGGGCTCTTCGCGAGCTCGGGCGGAGTGAGGCGCAGCGAGACCCGTTCTGCGGCATCGACGATCTGCTGGGTGATGACGTCCCGGTCGTTCGCGGACGCGAAGCGGAGAGCCATCGTCTGTCGCACGGCCTCCGCGTGGAGGTTCCACCGTTTCCACGTCGCTCGCCGGTCACCGACCTGCTGCACCACGACCTCGGCGACCTCCTCGAGATCCTCCAACGGGATATCGTCTGCCCGCAGCAACGGTTCGTGCTCACTACCGGCGAGCAGTGCCGACGCCCAGGTTGGCGCGTCCTCACCCAGCAACGCGGTCGCGCGTTCTCGCCACTGGGAGGTGAGATCGCTGAGAGAGTGCTGCTGCTTCGGGGGCCGAGTCTCGAGCGTGGCCTGCTGCCGGAACTGCCACACCAGCTTCGGGGACGGCTGCCTCCCGTGCTTCGAGACGTAGTCGTCGACCAGCCGGTCTTTGACCTGCTCGATATCGCGAGTACGGGAAGAGAACTCGTCCATCAGCTCCTGCGGCACGCCAACGATCTCCCACGCCGTGGAGCGCCCCGCACCGCGCTCACGGGCTTCCCACCCGACGCCGAGGATCTGAGTGAGATGGTCCGAGAGGACCGCGTTGTAATGCTCCGATAGGCCGGTGACGGCGGCGTGGATAGCGCGAGAATCGAGCGTGCGCCACTTCCCGTCATGAGCTGCTTGCACGCGGTTGGCGACGACAATGTGCGTGTGGAGTTGTGGATCCGCGGCCCGAGAATCGTAATGATCGTAGGCAGTCGCAATCACACCCCGCACGTCGACTTGCGCGACGGCGCCACGCGCCCCTTTCGCGCCGACCCTGGTCATCGCGACGTCGCGCTCGAGTAGGGCGATCATGTCTCGGATCGCTGCGTGGTGAGCTTGGGCAATGAGTGCTTGCGTGCCGCCGTCGGCAACTGCCCAGAGGGTCGAGACGGACTTCGGGACCGAGAACGTGAGATCGAACCCTGCGACCGGCGCATTCGTTGGCTTCTGTGCTTCCTCCGCCTCGATCAGCGCTTGCTGCGCGGTACGCTCACCTGCGGTAAGGGACTTCGGGAGCTGATCGAGGCGGCGCTGCGTCCGCTCGCCCGCGGTGGCAAACTTTCGGTACGGACGCCCCAGTTGCTCGCCGCTGTTCGGATCCTGCCCGTGCCCCATGAGGCGCCGTAACTGCTCCTCGCTCACCGAGGCACCGACGGCGATCTCTCCGGCGAGTCCTGGGAGGCCGGCCCCGAGCCAGATGCCGGGAGGCGTTCCTGCTTCAAGGTAGTACCTTGTCAGCGCTGACGACGCATCGCGATCCCCGTCGCCAGCGACAACTGCGTTCAGCAGGTACCGGTACCCGTCCCCAGCGGTCATGACCCTGATCGAGATCGTCACACTGGGCAGGTGCGCCGCAGATCTTGGGATCTACCCTCGGAAGGCGGAGAGCGCGATGTTTGCGTCAATGCAGGGAGATAGCGAAGAGCGCGCTTCAACGGAGATGCTCGAATGGGTCCACGACGGATTGGACTCCGTGGTCGCGGCAGACGTAGACGATTCACACGCCGTACCCGTCGGCGCCGCTCGGCTCGGGGTCGCATTCTGCGCGGCAGACGTTACAGAGCCGGTGCTCGTTGCTCCCCCAGACCGTGACCTCGATATCGTCGGGGATCTCCATTCCGTCGAACTCCATATGCGGAGGTTAGCTGTCGCGGATTGAGTCGTGTCAAGATGCGGCACCGATGCTAAACCGCCGTTACCTATGGTCATCGCGCCGGTCACGCACTCGACGCTTAGTTCTTGAGGTACTCGAGGACGGCGATGACGCGCTTGTTTCCTGTGCGCTCGTTAAGGTCGAGCATGGTGAAGATGCTGCTGATGTGCCGTTCCGCGATCGCGACGCGACATGCATACGGTCCCTGATTTGCTCGTTAGTGAGCTCCGTAGCCATGAGCAAAACGTCAGTATCGCGGAGGAGCTGCTGCGGGAGCGGGAAAGGATTGACCTTACTGACGCAGAGACCCAAAGCGCGAGCATCCCTCATCGCTTTGATGCCAGCCCTTCAACCATTGCAACTAACCCGAACTCGAAATCTAGGTCTTGATCGACAGGCTCACATCCGTTGTCGAGCGCTGTTTGTTCTTCTAGTACGAAACCGACCGTATAGCGGCTGATAGCCATGAGAGCTCGGACCGCAGAGACCTCAGCGAATCCTTCGGACACGAGAAACTCGATCTGACTTTCGGGGGCATCCGAGCCCGCTGGCATCTGGTCACTCTTTTGACGGTGAAACTCTGCGTGCAGCCGTGCTCCATCCCGGACTGCCAGAAGCGCTGTCCGGAAGCTCCGCGCGTTGCGCAGGAGAAAGTCGTCCCAGCGCTCCCCTGACTCTGGGAGTGAGGCGTGGTGTTCGCGATCAAGCACATCAGCTGCGAGCGATCCGAGCAGGTGGCCCTTTGTCCGAAAGTGCCAGTAGAGCGCTGGCTGCTGCACCCGCAGATGCGCAGCCAGCGCCCGCGTGGTGAAACCGTCGATCCCCGTGTTATTGAGCACATGCCTCGCACCGCGCAAGACTGCTGCACGATCGAGTCGCGCTTGTTTCTGAGCCATGCTTGCACTTTATCATCGATAACTTTATCGTTGATAAGGTGTCATCTCTCACTTCCGCTCGTGGCTCGTTGGCCACGGTCCTCATCACGGCTAGCCTCGACGCCGCCGGCATGGGCCTGGTGATGCCGATTCTCCCCGCACTGCTACACGAGGCAGGGGTCACCGCTGATGCGGTTCCGCTGAACGTCGGAGTGCTGATCGCGCTCTACGCGGTAATGCAGTTCATCTTTGCCCCCGTACTGGGAACACTGTCGGACCGATTCGGCCGCCGCCGGGTGCTGCTTGTTTCCCTGGCCGGTGCGACCGTCGACTATCTCGTGCTCGCCACGACATCCGCTCTGTCGGTGTTCTATATCGCCCGTGCAGTGGCTGGGATAACCGGAGCGACCAATGCGGTCACCGCCACCGTGATCGCCGACATCACGCCACCCCACCAGCGCGCCAAGCGTTTCGGTTTACTCAGTGCCTGCTATGGCGGCGGAATGATCGCGGGGCCAGCCATGGGTGGACTGTTCGGTGCCATCTCGCCACATCTGCCGTTTTTGCTCGCTGCTCTTCTCTCAGCGAGCAATCTGGCACTCACCTTTATCTTGTTACGCGAGACCCGTCCTGATTCCCCTGCGCGCTCTGCGTCGCTCGCTCAGCATCGTGGTCGCCCCGGCCTCAGCGCGGTGCCTGGGATTACCTTCCTATTAGTCGCATTCGGCCTTGTTCAATTCATTGGGCAGGCTCCAGGTGCGACCTGGGTGCTGTTTACTGAACACCGCCTCGACTGGAGTCCCGTCGAAGTTGGAATCTCCCTGTCCGTCTTCGGGATCGTACAGGTTCTCGTGCAGGCCCTCCTTACTGGCCGCATCGTGGAGTGGATCGGTGAGGCAAAAACAGTCATCATCGGGTGTGTTACCGACGCCTTGGGTCTCGTAGGCCTGGCGATTGTCACTGACGCATTTTCCATGGCGCCTATCTTGGCGGCACTGGGGATCGGTGGCATCGGCCTCCCCGCTCTGCAAACCCTTCTCTCCCAGCGCGTCGATGAACAGCACCAAGGGCGCCTCCAGGGTGTGCTCGCCAGCATCAACAGCGTCACATCGATCTTCGGACCGGTCGCTTTCACAACGATCTTCGCGCTCACTTACATCAACGCCGACGGCTTCCTCTGGCTCTGCGCCGCAGCACTCTACGTGCCCTGCGTGATTCTCATCATGCGTGGTACAGCAGCGTCCCCGAAGTTCGGCTCATGGGCGAGCGGCGACTCGATGTGAGTTGTGAGACGTGAGCAGGAGCAACACGGCGGCGACACTGCTTCGCCATGGCCGACTAGCGAGACGGCGCCACCGGGAAACTCGGCATCATCTACCAAGGACAGGTCAGCTGGGAGCCTGATAGACCCATCGAAATGTGCGTGCCGATCGCGGAGAAAGGCCGGGCGCATCGGATCGAGCCATAGCACCATGAGTCTTCACGGAAGTGCGTTGACGGAGACTTCGTTGTGAACCGGGCCAAGGGAGAGCTGGAGGCCCTCTCCGAGTGGCTTGCCGATGACATGAGCTGGACGCTCATCGAGAAATCCACACACAGCGGCCCCAGTGCAGCCCGAGAGGTGCGCCCGCCGTTCTCCCGAGCGGGTGGAGGTCATTTCTGTCGTCACCCACGGACGACGCGCTTCCTGCGACGGCTACCTCGAGGCTGGAGGAATGCGCGTCCGTTTCAGCCATGCGTTCCGCTTCGTCAGCACCCCCAAGACCGCGATGATCGCAGAACTGCGACGCTACTGCATCGAGACGCAGGTTGACTGAGGCCTGTGCGGACAGCACGAACGACCCTTAAGCCCGTAATCTGGGAACCGCAGAAACTACCCGATCGAAACGCAACTACTTTGCCGGCCCTACGGGGTTGGCTCGCGGTCGTCGTCCTTGGCCGCGACCGTGCGCAGGAGGTGCTTGTAGCCATCCCTCGCGATCATCACGCGCATCGAAACCGTCACGACGCTACTGCCTTCGACGATCAGGGGAGCGGGGACTGATCGCGGACGCGCTGTCCACTTTGGTTAAAAGATTGCGCCGCTGTAGACGACCGCCATCTAGATGCCGACGATGACCATGCTCTCGAGTGCGCCACTACCCACCATTAGTGTGGTCAGGGTCGGCTTCAGGTGATGAGTCCATGTCGGTAGGCGGTGATGGCGGCGTGGACACGGTTGTCGATGCCGAGGGTGTTGAAGAGCTGGGAGACGTATTGCTTGACGGTGCCTTCGGACAGATGCATGGCCCTGCCGATCTGGGCGTTGGAGAGTCCGCGAGCGATGTGGGTGAGGAGCTCGATCTGGCGCTCGGTGAGCAGGGCAGTGAGTTCGTCTCGCGCGGTTCGGGTGCGGTGGCCCGCTCGTTGCTCGGCGGCGAGCCAGCGGGCGACTCGAGGGGAGAACGCGCCTCCGCCGTGCGCGAGGGCCCTGACGCCGGCAATGAGTTGCTGAGGTTCGTCGGACTTGAGGAGGAAACCGAGGGCGCCGGCGTTGATCGCATCGGCGATGAGATGGTCGTCGGAAAAGGTGGTGAGCATGGCGATCGGAAGCTCGGGCAGTCGGTGCCGGATCTCACGGAGAGCTCCGATGCCGTCGAGTCGTGGCATCTGGATATCCAGCAGTGCGACGTCAACGCGGTGTGTTGCCGCGGCGTCGACGGCCTCGTGGCCGTTGCTGGCGAGGGCGGTGATGTCAAGGTCAGTGGCGGAGGCGAGAATAGCGGCGACGCCGGTGCGGACGAGCTGGTCGTCATCCGCGATCAGGACACGGATCGGCGGGGTGTCGGTGCGATCCTCCGGGGTCATGGCGCGGGAACCGTTCCGATCCTGCTGACCTGGTCGGAGGCGAAGCAGACGACGTGGACGTCGACTCGTTCGAAGAAGCTGATTTCCGCCTCGTAATAGTGACAGGTCTCGTCGGGGCGAGGCGGGAACTCATCGCGTGGAGGATCGAGCATCTCCAGGGCGGCCACCGCGTCCTGTCCGGCGACTCGAGGGGCAATGGCAGTCTGTGTGGTCTCGGTGACGACCGTAGTGGTGCCGACTAACCCAGCGACCAGGTACAAGTGGACCATGGTCAGCGAGTCCAGTGCCAGGGCAGTGATCACCGTCGCCAGCAGCATTGCTCGGACCAGGCCAGAGCCAGCGAGCAGCCGCACCGTGGGCGAGCGGTCGACCAGGACCCCAATCGGGATCCCCAGCACGAGGAATGCCAGTGTTCCGATGGCGTTGAGCAAACCCATCTGCGCAGCACTGGCTCCAAGAACCAGTACCGCCAAGACATCAGTTACGAAGTCGACACCCCGACGCCCAGCGGCATCCAAGGCATTGGACAATAGCAATGGCCACCTGGGCCGTGGTAGCGAGGATCGCAGAGAAGAAGAGGAATCGGTAGAAGACATGAACTTCCCTCAGGAATGAGCGGGCGAGTGGGCAGAACAAAGGACCGCGCGACGTTCCAGCGCGGTCCTGTTACTCGCCACTTACAGGCTGGCCCGAGCCCTGAAGAACATGTCCCAACCTTCCTGGATGGATCGACCAGGAGCGTGGACAACCGTCCCCGCTCAGTGCTGAGTCTAGGCCAGCGCCAGCGCAGACCCTCAGTCGCATCCCCACATGCCGCCGAGCACGCGTCCTCGATTCCCTCCCCCGCGTCGCTCTGAAGGCCGGAACTGACTGCCCCAGCCCTTCGCGGGGGAACATGCCCGAGCCGGATGCGCAGTGGTGCCGGTGCCGCGCTGCGTTCTCCGACAGATGAAGCAGCACGGTCCCGCTGCGCGCCCCTGGCCGAGCAGATCGGCGCACGCGCCATGGTGCCCGCGATCGGCGTTGCTGCCAAGGCCGTGACCACGCTCGCGATGTCAGGCCCCTCGGCTGAACCACAGCCTGACTCAGCTCGTATACGCCCAACCTTGATACGCAGGGTTACCAGTAGGTATATAGGACATTGCAACTGCCATTTCGGCGGCGGAACTGCGGTCTATCCAGCCGGGCGTCGCGGCCCGGACCAGGACCGATTGTTAGGCTCGGTGCACGCGTTTCCGTTCTGACCAGTCATCCCGGGAGCCATCTGATGCCGATGTTGACGACCCCGTCTCGTGTCGCAGCATGGCGCATCACCGCGTTCGCCATCGCGGTGACGGCCGCCGCGGGGGTGGGACGGGTGGGCTTCTATCAGGAATCCGGTCTCGCGCTCTACTGGCCCGCCGCGGGAGTGATCGTCCTCTGGGCTCTCACCATCAGGTCCAGGATCGAATACGTCGCCTTCGTGGCTCTCACGATGGTGATCCTGTCGATACTCAATCTCCGGACCGGGTTCGAGCTCTCGGAGGCGCTGCTGCTGTCGCTGTCGAACGTGGCGCTGGGCCTGATCACCCGATGGACCTCGCTGGCATTAGTTCCGCTCGGTCGACGTTTCGGGCTGCGGGCCGCGGTGCCCAGCTCGGATCGCTCGCACACGATCATCGCCCGGATGGCGGTCACCTACGACGTGTTCCGACTCTTCGGCGCCGCCTTCGTGGGGGCGTCGCTCGCCTGGGGCGTCACGGCGCTCGGCCTCATCGCCGACGGCAGAAGCCCGACGTTCGTCGACGGCGCGGTCTGGGTGGTCCGGAGCCTGGCCTCCGTCATGCTCATCACCAGTACCGGGCTCGCCCTGATGCATCGTCCCGGATACCGGCGCGAAACCAAGGCCGTCGATACAATTTTCGCGTTCGCCCTCACGATCGTGTTCGCCGCCATCGCACAGGTGATGAGCCCGTATCTCCCGTTGGCGATGATGATCCTGATCCCCCTCTTCTGGAGTGGGGTCCGCTCCACCACGTCGGTGGCCGCGCTGCACGCCGTTTTCACCACGGTGACCCTCCTCGCGATGGTCGCAGGCACCCGTGGCGCCGTGTTCGGACTCGAGTACAGCACGCTGGCGTTGTCGGCCCGCCTGCATCTGATGGTGATCCTGACATTCCTCATCTCCCTGGTGGTGGCCACGGCGGTCAACGAGTTCGTCCGGCTCAACGCCGATCTGACCGCTCTCGCGGACACGGCCGGTCGCCGCGAGACCGCACTGCGGACCGTCACCGAGACGATCCCGGACGCACTGCTGACGGTTGACCAGCACGGCAGGGCCATCCCGCTCAACACGAGCGGCACGACGTTCGTCCGCGCTGACGGTGAAGGGCACCTGCAGCTCGTATCCTGGCCAGGGCACCGTCCCGCAGAACAGCCGGACCTCACTCCCTCAGCGCGCGCGCTCCGCGGTGAGACCGTGGTAGCCGAACCGTTCATCTTCACCGACAGGTCCGGGACACAGCGGACCTTCGAGCTGACCGCCGCGCCGCTGTTGCCGGAGGAGAGTGAAGATTCCGAGCGGGCGCTGCTCCTCATCCGGGACGTCTCGGAGAACCATCGGTTCCTGAGCGAGCTCGAACGACTTGCCAACAGTGACCCGTTGACGGGGCTGCCCAACCGCCGACGCTTCGACAAGGCCCTCGCGGAGCACATCGCCGACCGGGGCCCCACCGGCGGAGTGCTCGTCTTCGACCTGGACGGCTTCAAGAACATCAATGACACCTTCGGTCACGCCTTCGGCGACGGAGTGTTGATCGATATCGCCGGAATCCTCACAGACACGACCGACGACGCCGACGTCCTCACCCGTCTCGGAGGCGATGAGTTCGCCATCCTGGTCCCCGACGGCGACAGAGAACGCCTCGAGTCGCTCGCCACCGCGCTGGTCGACCGGACCCGGGAGTACTCGCGCACCCTGGACGGGGCGGGCCGGGAACTGTCCGTCTCCGTGGGCGGGGTGACGATCGCCTCCGCCATGGCGAGAGGGGTCGCGCCGTTGGTGGCGGCCGACCGGCTCATGTACGACGTCAAATACTCGGGTCGAGACAACGTAGTGATCCTCGGCGACCACGATGCGCCGGAGGACCGGATAACCTCGCCGTACGAGTGGAAGGTGCGGCTGGAGAAGGCACTACTCGGCGACGATCTGCAGCTGCACCTCCAGCCGATACTCGACGTCGAATCGGGCCGGATCGTGGGTGCGGAAGCCCTCGTCCGCCTGCTCGACGACGGCCGGGTGGTCCCACCGTCCCAGTTCGTTCCGATCGCGGAACGATCCGGAATCATCACGCAGATGGACATCTGGGTGGTCAGAGAGGCCATCCGCATGATCGCGCGGCTCCGGGAGCTCGACGAGGACCTGTCCATCTGGATCAACTTCTCTGCCCACTCGATCGGCAGCACCGACCTCGAGCGGGTGTTGTTCGAGGAGTCCGACGCGCGCGGTGTTCCGCCGTCCGCGGTGGTGCTCGAGCTCACGGAGACGGCGAAGCTCGACGAAGTAGCGGCAGCTCGGACCTATGCGAAACGCGTGCGCGACCGCGGGTTCCGGCTCGCGATCGATGACTTCGGTACCGGCTTCGGCTCGCTGCTCTACATGAAGATCATGCTCTTCGACTACGTGAAGATCGACGGAGAGTTCATCGCCAACCTTGATTCGTCCGCGACGGACAGGGCGATCGTGCGTTCACTTGTCGATCTGGCCGGCAAGCTCGGCATGGACGTGGTGGCCGAGCACGTGGGCTCGGACGCCGTCCTCGACGTGGTCCGAGACGAGGGGATCCACCTCGCCCAGGGCTTCGGGATCGGCCGCCCCTACCCCGAAGCCGAATTCGTGCGCAGATTCCTACAGGGCCGCTGATACCCACACCTCATTCATGTCCCGGGCAGTCCGATACCGCCGGTGGACACCACGACGAGAACGTCCGTCGCCCGGGACAGCCCGACGTAGACGCGCTCGCGCAGCCTGTCCATGCCCGCGTGGTGGTTGCACACCAGGACCACGGCGGGGCGCTCGAGACCCTTGAAGCCCAGGACGTGACCGTAGAAGATGTCCTCGCCGTCCCAGAAGGTCTCCCAGTAGGCGTCGTTTCCCTCCTGCTGGAGTTCCACCTGCATCGGGTGGCGGGATCCCGTGGTCAGCAATGCCACATCACGTGGCTGCCAGCCCCCGTCGAGCAGTCGTATCGCCTCGTCATCCGCCGCGGCGATGAGGTCCCGGCCCTCGGACACGTCGACGTGCCTCACCGCCGGCCCCGTTCCTCCGCGTAGCTCCATCCGCTGTCCGACAAGCGGCAGGAATTCCGAGGCGATCTGGCGGGTGTTCCGCAGGTTGTGGTCGAGCACCAACGGCACCAGGTCGACGGGCGGGCGACCGGGGCGCTCGAACACGCTCTGACCGGCGTCACCGACGATCATCAGCCGACCGTTCTCCCGGTCCCGGAGTGCGCCGATGACGGGCCGCCACCACTCATCGGCGAAGTCCTGGGCCTGGTCGACGATCACCGCGTCGAACTTCTTGCCCTCGGGCAGCCGGTCGGCGAGCTCCGCCATCAGTCGCGGAAGTTCCACCTCCCACCAGTGCACGGTCTCCTCCGAGCGGACGCGCTCGTCGGGACCGGCGGGCGCGCCCCACTCCACGCCGAGCGCATGGAATTCGCCCACGTAGGCGGGCTGCTCACGCCGACGCCACCCGGCGGTGACGCGCTTGAGGTAACCGGCCAGGCCGTGCGAGTAGCAGATCAGGGCGACCCGCTGCCCCGACCGCGACAGCCGTCGAGCCTGTTCCAGCGCGAGAAAGGTCTTGCCGCTCCCGGCCCCGCCGCGTATCTCCACGCGCGGCAACGCATCGACGGCCCGGAGCAGCACCGACTGTTCGCGGGTGAGGGCATCCGCGATGTCGGCGTTCTCCGAAGCCCTGGCCACCACGTCACGCTGCGGCAGCCCTCGTCCGCCGAGCACCTCCGCGAGACGGTCGACCGTGGCCGGCTCCAGGAACGGTCTGTCCTGGGGACCCGAGTCCCGGGCGAGGCGGTAGGCGATGGTCGCGACGTGATCCAGCTGGCCGCGGTCGGCGATCCGGTTGCGTTGGATCTCGGGAAGAGCGAAATCGTCGGGGATCGAGGCGTTGGGGAACACGAGCATGTGGGTCCAACGCTGATACTGATCCGGCCACCGGGGGTCGGCGCTGACGAAGCCCCGGAGCGCATACAGCGCGTCCCTGCACTGCGTGACCGGATCGATCAGGTACTGCTTGGTGCCGCTCCCCTGCACCCACCGTCCGTCCTCCACCGTGATCTGGCCGGCCTTGACCTCCATCGCGACGATCCCCGCGCCGGGCATCGCGACAAGGATGTCGACTTCGTGTTCCTTCTCGTCCGTGGAGATGCGCTGGCCCACGATGACGAGACTGTCCTCGGACAACTGATTTCTCAGGAGCTCGACGACCGTCTCCTCGGACGGATGACCGTAGACGGGGTGAGCGGGAAGGACTCGAGCCATACAACAGGGATACCCCAGCCCTGCCCGGTGGCGCCGTGGCGCCGTGAACTCCTCAGCTACGTCGGGTGGCCCTGACGACGACGTCGTGCACCGTCACCGCACGCCCTCCGGGACCTCGCATCTCGCGCGGTCCCTCCTCCGCGGTGGCGATCACCCAGCGGTCGGCTGTCAGCCGCTCGGCGATCGCGGCCCCGGACGCCGAGGCCTCGGCGGGCGGGGTCGACTCACCTTCGTGGCCATGCCCGCCGCTTCGGCTGTGGTTGTGGCCGTCGCCATGGCCGTGCCCGTGCCCGTGCCCATGGCCGTGGCCGTGGCCGTGGCCGTGATCTTCCCGGTGCAGATGCCCCACGATGAACAGTGTCCCGCCGGGCTTGACCCAGTCCGCGATCCGCTCGTAGAAGTCGAGCTGCGGCATCGCCGGATGCGCATAGTGGGTGGTGACCAGATCGAAACGAGTCCCAGGCTCCCACGTCGACAGGTCCGCCCGCACCCAGGAGATGCGGTCCCCGGTATCGGTGCCCGCGGCGCGAACGGCTGCCCGCTCGAGCGCTTCGGCGGCGATGTCGGCCGCAGTGACCTGCCATCCCTGCGAAGCCAGCCAGATGGCTTCCGCGCCGGCCCCGCATCCGGCTTCGAGCGCCGACCCCGGGCGCAGCCCCGAGACCTCGCGGATCAGATGCGGATTGGGCGCGCTGCCGGTCATCGCCGACGCTCGACCATCATCCTCGCCGCCCGACCAGACGTCGTCCCAGTACTGACGATCGAAGTCGTGTGTCATCGGTGTGCCCCACTTCCCTGTGCCTCGACGGCGCGCTCGAGATCAGCCATGATCAGCATGGCGTTGATGTGCTGCGCCGCCCGGGTGCCCTGCGCGGCCGACAGTCCGACCTGCGCCATGACGTCCGCACAGTTTCCGGCGGCCCAGACTCCGGGGACCGAGGTGGCGCCGAAGTCGTCGACCTTGATGAACGAACCCACCGGGTGATCGTCCACCTCCAGCCCCAGAGCGCCGAAGGAATCGGTCCGGACGTCCAGCCGGGTGCTGACCACCACCGCGTCGAGGTCTGTCACCCCGCCCTCGGCGGTGTCGTCGTCGACCCTGACGCCGACCACGCGCCCACCGTCGGACTCCACCCGCGAGATCTCCCCCTCGACGATCGGGATCCCCAGCGCCTCCATGTTGCGGCGGTCCCCGTCGTCGACCGGTCGGCCGCCGGCGAAGTAGGTGACGCGGGGACTCCACTGGTGGAACATCACGGCCTGGTGACCGGACATCGGGCCGGTCGCCAGGACACCGATCCGCCGGTCGCGGACCTCCCAGCCGTGGCAGTAGGGGCAGTGCAGGACCCCGTTGCCCCACTGCTCGCGCAACCCCGGGATCGCGGGCAGCTCGTCCGCGACGCCGGTCGCGATGAGCAGGGTCCGGGCCGGCAGGACGGTGCCGTCACGCAGGGACACCTCGAAACCGTCACCGACGGCGCGGGCGTCGACAACCTCACCGGCGCGGATCTCGCCGCCGTACCCCTCGACCTCCTCACGGCCGCGCGCGACGAACTCGGACGGGTTCATCCCCTCCCGCGCGAGCAGCCCGTGCACGCCTTCGGCCGGAGCGTTGCGCGGCTCGCCCGCGTCCACCACCGTCACACTGCGGCGAGCACGCGCCAGTGTGACCGCTCCGCTCAACCCCGCAGCGCCTCCGCCGATCACCACCACATCCCTGGTTTCGTCTCCCCTGCCAGACATAGACACTCCCGTCACCCTGGGCCGCCTGATGCGCGCCGCTCCACTGACAATGGCCCGCGTAGCCAGAATGTGCAAGATCCCTTGCCGGAGTGGCAAACTGTCAGCATGAGCGCCATTGACGACAGGTCAGGCCCCGCCACGGGCGACCCGGACATCCGGACCCTCGACGCGGTGGGACCGCGCCTCAAGCAGTTGAGACAGCGCCGGAACCTCACCCTCTCCGACCTCACCGAACGGACCGGAATCTCCAGCAGCACGCTGTCCCGGCTCGAATCCGGCGGACGCAGGCCCACCCTCGAACTCCTCCTCCCGCTGGCCCGCGCGCACGGCGTCACCCTGGACGAGCTCGTCGACGCCCCGCCCACCGGCGACCCACGCGTGAACATGCGCCCCATCGCGACCGACTACGGCGCGACCGTGATCCCCCTCAGCCGGCGGCCCGGCGGGATCCAGGCCTACAAGTTCGTACTACCGCGAGGAAGGGACGACGACGAGCCGCATATGCATGTGCATGACGGATACGACTGGGTGTTCGTCCTCGACGGGCGCCTCCGGCTGGTCCTGGGTGAGCACGATCTGATCCTCAAGCCCGGCGAAGCCGCCGAGTTCGACACCCGCACCCCGCACTGGTTCGGCGCCACCAGCGCGGGCCCCGTGGAGTTTCTCAGCCTCATCGGCAAGCAGGGCGAACGGGCCCACGTGCGCGCTTCCCCGGCACACTGATCGCGGCCGGGGCGCGGCGATGCGTCAGCCCGACGGATCCACCCCGGATGTGCGCTGCACCACTGGATCCTGACACAATGAACACTGTTCAGGTCGCGCCGCGGCCGCCACGCGTCCAAGGAGTGTCATGAGCATGTCGATCGACAGGGCTCCCGCCCGCAGCGCCACCCGCGATCTCGCGCAGATCGCGGTGTTCGCCGCCCTCATCGTCGTCCTCGGCCTCCCCGGCCAGATCAGCATCGGCTCGGCAGGCGTACCCATCACCCTCCAGACGCTCGGCGTGATGCTGGCCGGCTCATTGCTCGGCTGGCGGAAGGGAGTGCTCTCGGTTCTCGCCGTGATGGTGATCGGCCTGGCACTGCCCGTGCTCGCCGGCGGCCGCACGACGCTGACGTCCCTTGCCAGCCCGACCGCTGGCTTCCTCATCGGCTGGATCCCCGCGGTCATCGTGATCGGTCTGCTGACCGCCTGGCTCATGCCGCGCTACCGCCTCATCCCGGGCCTGCTCATCAACATCCTCGGCGGCATCGTCGTGATCTACGCCTTCGGTGTGGCCGGCATGCTGCTGCGCACCGACCTCACGATGGGCGCCGCCATCGCCGCGAACGGCGTGTTCCTGCCCGGCGACCTGGCCAAGGCGATCGTCACCGCGGTGGTGGCCCAGCAGGTCCACAAGGCGCGCCCGGGTCTCATCGCGCCGCTGCGGCGACGCCGCCCGGCGGCGGCGTAACGTACCCGGCGTGACCGATCCCAGCTCGCCGCGGCCCGCGTCGTCGAATCAGGCGGAACCGACGGACACCGGGGTCGAGATCCGGTTCAGCGACGTCGGCCACGACTACGGCGACCGCACGGTCCTGTCCGGCGTCGACCTGAGCCTGGCCGAGCGCCGAATCGGGATCGTCGGTGTCAACGGCGGCGGCAAGTCCACCCTGGCGCGGATGATCAACGGACTCGTCGTCCCCACCTCCGGCACTGTCACCGTCGATGGACTCGACACCCGCCGCAAAGGCGCGAAGGTCCGTCGCAAGGTGGGCTTCTGCTTCACGGATCCGGACACCCAGATCGTCATGCCCACGGTGGCGGAGGACGTGGATTTCTCCCTCCGCCGTTCGGGATTGTCGAAGGAGGAGCGACGACGACGCGTCGACCGGGTACTCGACACCTACGGCCTGGCCGGGCACGCCGACCATCCCTGCCATCTGCTCTCCGGCGGCCAGAAACAGCTGCTCGCCCTGGCCGCGGTCCTGGTCATGGAGCCCGCGCTGGTCGTTGCGGACGAGCCCACCACGCTGCTCGACCTACGCAACCGGGCGCTGGTCGCGGAAACGTTCGCCGCCCTGCCCCAGCAGCTGGTCGTGGTCACGCACGACCTGGACCTGGTCGCCGACTTCGACCGCGTTCTTGTGGTCGACGGCGGGCGCGTGGTGATCGACGATTTCCCCGGCCCGGCGCTGGCCGGGTATCGCCGCATCGCGCTGGAGCGCTAGATGTTCGCCACCTACCAGCCGGGGAACTCGCTTCTGCACCGGCTTCCGGCGGGATGGAAGATCCTGCTGGTGTGCCTCCTGATCGTGGCGGTCTCGGTCATGGTCCGCGAGCCCTGGCATGTCCTCCCCGCCCTGGCCATGACGGTGGCGTTGTACGCGATCGGTCGGATCCCGCCGCGCGCCGCATGGGACCAGGTTCGCCCCGTGCTGCCGATGCTCATCGCGATCCTCGCTCTGCAGTGGATCGTCGCCGATCTCGATACCGCCCTTCGCGTGACCGGGGCACTGCTGGTCGCGGTCGCGGTTGCGGGGCTCGTGGCGCTGACGACCCGCGTCTCGGACATGCTCGATGCCGTCACCCGCGCAGCCGGGCCGCTTCGCCACGTCGGCGCCTCCCCGGACCGGGTCGCCCTCGTACTCGTCCTGACGATCCGCGCGATCCCGCTACTGGCTCGCCAGCTACGCCAGGTCACCGAGGCCCGGAAGGCCCGCGGCCTGGGGATGTCGATCCGTGCGCTCGTCGTTCCCACCGTTCTCGGCGCGCTCACCACCGCGGATCAGCTGGGCGATGCGCTGGCCGCGCGCGGCGTCGACGACTGAACCTCCTCGGCCGCCGAGCCTGACCGGTGTCCTTTCACACGAGGCAGGCCTACCGTGGGATGTGACTGAACTCACTGGAAAGGCGACCGGCGGCTCGGAGACCCCGGCCGCCCCGGCTGTCGCCGGACGCATGGAAGGTGGACGTGCGATGTCACTGAACAAGGCGGAAGCAGGGACCGACAGCTTCGGGGCCCGAGGCGAACTCTCGGTCGGTGGGACCTCCTACGAGATCTACCGACTCGACCGGATCGAGGGTTCCGGGCGACTCCCGTATTCACTGAAGGTCATGCTCGAGAACCTCGTGCGCAACGAAGACGGACGCCTGGTGACCGCCGCGCAGATCGAGGCGCTCCGCGACTGGCAGCCGGAATCCGAGCGCAATCCCGAGGTCCAGTTCACACCGGCACGTGTGCTCATGCAGGACTTCACCGGCGTGCCCTGCGTGGTCGACCTGGTCGCCATGCGCGACGCGATGACCGAACTCGGCGGGGAGCCGTCCACGATCAATCCGCAGATCCCGGCCGAGCTGGTCATCGACCACTCCGTGATCGCCGATTCGTTCGCCAGTCCCGACTCTTTCGGCATCAACGCCCAACTCGAATTCGAGCGCAACCAGGAGCGGTACCAGCTACTGCGCTGGGGGCAGCAGTCCTTCGACGACTTCCTCGTGGTTCCGCCCGACACCGGCATCTGTCACCAGGTCAACCTCGAGTACCTGTCCCGCGTCGTCTTCACCCGAGAGGGAGCCGGGAAGCGGCAGGCGTATCCGGACACCCTCGTGGGCACCGACTCACACACCCCGATGGTCAACGGTCTGGGAGTGCTGGGCTGGGGTGTCGGCGGCATCGAGGCCGAGGCGGCCATGCTCGGGCAGCCCATGAGCATGCTGATCCCCCAGGTCGTCGGTATCCGGCTCAGCGGCGAGCTGCGGGAGGGCACCACCGCGACCGATCTCGTACTCACGGTCGCCGAGCTTCTGCGCGGTCTCGGTGTGGTCGGCAAGTTCGTCGAGTTCTTCGGGCCCGGTGTCGCCAATGTCCCGCTCGCCACGCGAGCCACCATCGGCAACATGAGTCCGGAGTACGGCTCCACGGCCACGATGTTCCCCGTCGACGCCGAGACACTCGACTACCTGCGCCTGACCGGCCGTGAGGACCACCAGATCGAGCTGGTCGAAGCCTACGCACGCGAGCAGGGCCTGTGGCACGACCCCGACCACGTACCCGATTTCACGCGCGTGGTGGACCTGGACCTGGCGACCGTCGAGCCGTCCATCTCCGGTCCTCGACGCCCCGAGGACCGCATCCCCCTCGGCGACGCCCCCCGGACTGTCCTCGGACTGCTCGCGGGCGAGTACGAGAAGTCCGACTCCGACGAAGGCGGCGTCGACGACACGTCGGCCGACTCCTTCCCTGCCTCCGATCCGGTCTCCCCGGGCGCCAAGCCCGGAAGAGACGCGCCTCCCCGGCACCTGTCCGAGGAGCAGCTCACCGCGAACGAGAAGCTCGGTTGGCCGAGCGACCCGACCGAGGTGGTCATCGACGGCACCGAGGCGATCGTCGACCACGGAGACGTGGTGATCGCCGCGATCACCTCGTGCACGAACACGTCCAACCCGTCGGTCATGCTCGGTGCGGCCCTGCTGGCGAAGAAAGCCGTCGAGCGCGGAC
This sequence comes from Dietzia sp. NPDC055340, assembly GCF_053645335.1. NCBI lineage: Bacteria > Bacillati > Actinomycetota > Actinomycetes > Mycobacteriales > Dietziaceae > Dietzia > Dietzia sp. NPDC055340. The sequence goes on from NZ_JBSHML010000002.1 coordinate 23,959, forward strand.
TGCGGACCCGGCCGTGGGTCAAGACCACCCTCGCGCCGGGCTCACGCGTCGTCACCGACTACTTCGAGCGCTCCGGGCTCACGCCGTATCTCGAGGAGCTCGGGTTCCACCTGGTCGGCTACGGCTGCACCACGTGCATCGGAAACTCCGGACCGCTCATCCCCGAGGTCAGCGCCGCCGTCAACGACAAAGACCTCAACGTCTCGTCGGTACTGTCGGGAAACCGCAACTTCGAGGGTCGGATACACCCCGAGGTCAAGATGAACTTCCTCGCCTCCCCGCCGCTGGTGATCGCCTATGCACTCGCCGGCAGTCTGCACACCGACCTCCTCACCGAGCCGCTCGGCAGGAACAACGACGGCGAGGAGGTGTACCTCCGCGACATCTGGCCCAGCAGCGCGGAGATCAAGGAGGCTGTCGAGGCCAACGTCGAGGCGGCGATGTTTACCGAGGGCTACTCGGATGTCTACGCCGGTGACGACAACTGGCGCGGAATGCACATCCATGAGGGCGACGTCTACGACTGGGACGACACGTCCACCTATATCCAGCGGCCGCCGTACTTCGACGGGATGGAGGCCGAGCCGGCACCGATCCGCGACATCGCTGGCGCACGGGTGCTCGCCAAGCTGGGTGATTCGGTGACCACTGACCACATCTCCCCGGCCGGCGCGATCAAACGTGACAGCCCGGCCGGGAGGTATCTCATCGACCAGGGCGTCGACCCGAAGGACTTCAATTCCTACGGTTCGCGCCGCGGCAACCACCACGTGATGATCCGCGGCACGTTCGCGAACATCCGGCTCCGCAACGAGCTCGTCCCGGGTGTCGAGGGCGGCGTCACCAAGCACTGGACCAGCGGCGACGAGATGAGCATCTTCGACGCCGCGACGGCCTACCGGGACGAGGACGTCCCCCTGGTCATCATCGCGGGCGCCGACTACGGCTCCGGTTCCTCCCGTGACTGGGCCGCCAAGGGGACCACCCTGCTTGGCGTCAGAGCGGTACTCGCGGTCTCCTACGAGCGCATCCATCGTTCCAACCTCATCGGGATGGGAGTGCTGCCGCTGCAGTTCCCCGACGGGCAGGACGCGGAGTCGCTGGGACTCACCGGCGACGAGGTGTATTCCGTCACCGGACTGGAAGGTGCCGACGGTGTCCCGGACGAGGTCACGGTCACCGTCGAGAAGGACGAGCAGTCCCGCGAGTTCTCGGCCACCGTGCGGATCGATACCCCGGCCGAGGAGGCGTACTACGTCAACGGCGGCATCCTGCCCTACGTGGTGCGTCAGCTGCTCCGCGCGTGACCTGAGCCGACCGGCTCCACCGCCGGCCGGCTCCACCGCGGCCCGCGCAGCTCGCTGTCGCGGTTACGTGCCACGTCGTCGTCCCGGGCTGTCGCTCACCCCGCCCGCGCCGCCGGCGCCACGAACTCGAGCGGCGCATCGTGGTGGTTGTGCTCGTACGGGGCGAGAGCCTCGTCAGCGCCGCGAGCCGCGAGCTGGTCCGCATACTGCTCGAGCGGCGTGCGCGGATCGCCGAACTTCTTGCGTGCCTCCGCAGGCGAGTAGACGCTCGAGGACTCGGCCGGCAGCCCACGGATATGGTCCGTGAGCACCGGGCCCCCGCGCGGGGCGACCCGCTCGAGGAACCACATCTGCGCCCGTGGACTGCGGGCGAGGGCGGCCATCCCGGGCCGGATCACAGCGGTCACGGCGGTGTCGGCGAGCCTCGACTGCCGCACGCCCATGAGCGGCCGCATCCACCGCGGGTACGTGGCGATCACGCCGGAGCGGATCACCGGTCCCAGCACCGCCCGCATCGGTGCCGGCAGCGCGGCGAAGATGGTCCGCATGCCATCGAGGATGAAGTCGATGTTGTGCACGGCGATCTCCGACGAGGCGAGCCGGTCGCGCCAGTCGTCGAAGTACTTCTGGACCTCGCCCCGGGACGTCGGGACGTCGTCGAGGCGGATGGGCTGCACGGCAGCGGCGATCGCGCACTCTCGCCAGTACTCGGTCTCCTCGGCGCGGGAGAGCCTGCCGGGGCCGTACTTCTCGTAGACGTAGAGGATCGAGTGCCAGGCCGTCATGTGGATCCACAGCTGGGAGTCCGGGTCGTTGGAGTCGAATGTCCCGCCGGTCACGGGGTTCGGGCCGTGGGCGCGGGCGTGGACCTTCATGAGGACGTCCGAGGACTTGATCACCGACGCGGCGTCCCCGAACAAGACCGTGGCGAAGTACTGCACGGTCCGGTCGTAGCGCAGTGCGGGCCGCTGGAGCACCTGGCCACTGGCGTCGACCGCCGCGGTGAGATCGGGATCGAGGTGCTCGATGGTGACCGCGCGGATGAAGCCGAGCAAAGCGGAAGTCGGGTACGCCCACACCCGGCGCGCCACCGAATCGGCGGGGAAGAGGCCTTCGTCCGGGCGAAGGTACTGACTCGTCATGGTTGACACCAACCTAGGTTTTGTCCAGACGGTCACGTGACCGTAGCACCGTGGAGTGGTCTACGCCACTACTCGCGCCACTACTCCCACCACTGGCCGGGCCCCCTAGGACTCGGCGGCACCGCGTCGCCAGTAGCCCATGAAAGCCACGGAGCCCTTTGCGATCCCGGCCGCGTCCACGGCGAGCCTGCGCATCGCCTTGACCAGCCCGGCCTCGCCGGCGAGGAACACATACGGGTCGCCCTCCGACACGGCCGTGGCCGGCTGCCACTCACGCTCGGAGGGCCGGTGACCACCCATCACGGTCTCGACGCACCCCGCGCTCAGATCGAGGACGCCCGCCAGGTGACGGAGCACTGCCTCACCGGGCTCACCCGACCGTGCCAGGACAGTGACGAACCCGGGCGCGCCGTCCGCCATCGCGACCACATCACCCTCGGTGGGCACCTCGATCACGATGCTCACCTGGCGCGCAGCCGAGGCGCCGGCATGCTCGGTCCCGGCCGGTCCTGCCGCGAGCTCGTCGGCGATCGCCAGCAATGCGGGCGCGGCGGTCTCGTCCCCCGCGCACACGATGCGTCCTGCCTGTCCGGGCGCCCAGGCGGCCCACGGCGCGTGCCCCCGCCCGGGGCCGGCGATCCGCAGCTCGTCCCCTACCGCGACGCCGCGTGCCCAGCCGGAGCCGGGCCCCTCGTCGTCACCGGGGTGGACAACCATATCGATGGTCAGGGCGGGCACCTGCTCGCCGTCGAGGTCCACCGTGTCGGCCCGCCGCACCGTGTACGTACGCATCCAGCCCCGCTCTGCCTCCGGCAGGGCGAGCCAGGCCCGGATGTCCTCCGGATTTGGAACGACCCCGGGCCCGCCCGGCGGCGGGATGAAGAGCTTGACGTACGCGTCGGCCACGGTTCCCGGGTCCACCACATCGGCGGACCACCTCTGCAGGTCGGGACCGGCCACGACGAGCCGGATGTACGACTGACCCATACGTCGCACGTCGATCACCCGGGTCTCCGAGCACACGATCGGCGCCTCTACAGCCATAGCGGTCATGCTGTCCCCTTCCGTCGGCTCCGTGGCAGCACCACGGGATGTCCCGTCACCGGGTCGGTGATGATGTCTGCGTCGAGGTCGAACACCCTGCGCAGGGTCTCGCGCGTGATCACCTCGTCGGGCGGCCCGGCGGCCACCACGCCGCCCTCGGCGACCGCCACGAGATGATCCGCGACGCGCGCGGCGAGACTGAGCTCGTGCAGGACGGCCACCACGGTTCGCCGTCCGGCACCGGGCTCGCGCGACCCGCCGGGCATCGGCAGATCGTGGACCAGGTCCAACACGTCGAGCTGGTGCGCGAGATCCAGGAACGAGCACGGCTCGTCCAGCAACAGGGTGGGCGTCGACTGGGCCAGCACGAGCGCCACCCAGACGCGCTGCCGCTGCCCGCCGGACAGCTCATCGACCCGGCGATGCGCCAGTCCGGCCGTGTCGGTCAGCGTCAGCGCTTCGGCGACGACCCCCTCGTCGTCGTCACCACCTCCCCACCACCGGCGGTGAGGATGCCGCCCCCGGGCGACCAACTCGGCGACCGTGAGCCCCTCCGGCACCAACGGCGACTGCGGCAGGAACGCCACCGACCGGGCATGCTCGCGCGCCTTGATCCTGGCCAGGTCCCGCCCGGCGACCTCGATCGTTCCCGACATCGGGTGCAGATGGCGGCCCAGCGCGCGCAGGATGGTGGACTTGCCGCAGCCGTTGGCGCCGATGAGGACGGTGGTCCGGCCTGCGGGGATATCGAGGTCGAGATCGCGGATCACCGGGTCTGCGCCGTATCCGAGCGTCAGACCCCGCATGCGGAAAGCGGGCTGTGCCTCCGGCCCGGCCGCGGATGCCGGACGAGAGGATGTCTCTGCGACGGGCGTGGACGTCGGCGCGCGGTCGGCGGTGTTCGCGGGAAGGGTCATCAGACCACCTTTCTCGAGCGCAGGAGGATCCACAGCATGGCGGGGGCGCCGAGCGCGCCGGTCACCACGCCGGTGGGCAGGTCGACGGTGCCCAGCGCCTCGGAGGCCACGATGTCGGCTGCCACGACGATCACAGCGCCGACCAGCGCGGCGGTGAGCAGGCGGGGCCGTCCGCGGCCGAGCGCACCGGCGATGGGGGTGGACAGTAGTGCGACGAAGGCGAGCGGCCCCGCTACAGCTGTAGCGGCAGCGGCGAGCATCGTGCCCACCCCGAGGGCGGCGGCGCGGGTCGGCGCGGGGCGTGAGCCCAGGCCCACGGCGAGTTCGGGGCCCAACTCGGCGGGGCGGAGCGCCGAATGCAGCCACACCCCCGCGGGGATGAGCAGCACCAACGTCGCGGCGAGCCAGGTGATCCGCTGGCCGGAGGCACCGGAGAGCGATCCGACCGTCCACACCGCGGCCTCCTGAGCGCCGCTGAGTGTCAGACGGGCGATTAGCTGGGTGACCACGGCGGTGCCGAGCGCGGCGACGGCCACGCCGCCCAGCAGGAACCGTTGGCCGACGATCCCGGTGTGCCTGCCGGCGGAGGCGGCCAGCACGATCGCCAGCGCCACGCCCGAGCCGACCAGCGCCGCGGGCACGATCGCGATCCCGCGCAGGCCCCACAGAGCCATGCCGGCGACCGCACCGGCCGAGGCCCCGTGCGCGATGCCGAGGATGTCCGGGCTGGCCAGGGGGTTGCCGAGCACGCGGCGGAACAGCGCTCCGGACGCGCCGAACGCGAACCCGGCGAGCGCTCCGAGAACAGCACGCGGAAGTTTGTCCTCCATGACGACGAATGTCGCGCCGGGGATCTGCGCCCCGCCGAGTATCGCCAGGAAGTCGGGGATGGTGACGGTGTAGCGGCCGAGCAGGATCCGCACCGCCATGACGGCGAGGAGAACCACGAGCAGACCGACGACGACACGGAACGCGTGACGCCGACGGCGCGCGGAGAGCGCGCGGACGATCTGAGCCGTATCGGCGTGCGTCGTCGGCTTGTCGAGTACTGCGGTCACGAGGTGCTCACCCCCTGGCCGGCGCGAAGGAGGGCGATGAGGAACGGGACGCCGATCGCGACGGTCATCACGCCCACCGCGATCTCACCGGGCGGGGCGATGACCCGCCCGGCGGTGTCCGCGATGAGCAGGACGACGGGTCCGACGATCACCGACAGCCCCAGGACCACGCGGTTGCCGACACCCACCAGGCGACGGAGCAGGTGCGGGACGAGCAGTCCGAGGAACGCGATCGGGCCGGCGAGCGCGGTGGCGACCCCGGACAGGATCACCACCCCGGACAGCACGACCGCCCGGCCGGCGGCCGGGCCCACGCCGAGCCCGCGGGCGAGGTCGTCGCCGAGCGCGAGCGCGTCGAGAGTGGCGGCCCCGGCCAGGACCAACACCAGGCCGAGCAGGATGAACGGCAGGGCGGCCCCGATCTCCGGGATCCCGGAGCGGTCCACCGACCCGAGGCCCCAGAAGCGGAAGCGGTCGAGAACTGCGGGCAGGGCGATGACCAGTGACGAGGTCACGGCCGTGCAGCCGGCGGTCACCGCGGCCCCGGCCAGTACGAGACCTGTGCCCGAGTCCGCCCCGAGCCTTCCCGCGCCGGTCACCACCAGTCCGGCGGCGAGGGCGCCCGCAACGGCGAACAGGGAGACGGCCGACGGCGCTGCGGCGGGCGCGAGAGCGAGCCCCAGCACCACTCCGAGCGCGGCGCCGGCGGTGAGGCCGAGCAGCCCCGGGTCACCGAGTGGGTTCCGGGTGGCGCCCTGGAGGCCGGCCCCGGCTACCGCGAGCGCCGCTCCCACGAGGATGGCGGTGATCGTGCGCGGCACCCGTGCGGCCACCACGACCTCGTCCATCGAGGCGTTCGAACCGGGAGCCAGCGCCGCGGCCAGATCGCCGGAGAGCACCTGACCCGGCAGGGCGGTGAGGGCCGACCACACCACCACCGGGTCGACCGTGCGGGCACCGATGAACAGCGACCCCGCGATCGCCACGGCGAGCAACGCCACCGACACCACCGTGCCCACCACTGCCCGACTCGGGCCGTGGTGTGGCGGCCGCGCGGTCACCGGTGTGGTGACCGACGGCGTGGTGGGATCGTCGATGGTGGTCACGTGATCAGGACTGCTGTGCTGCGGTGATGATGTCGGGAACAACGTTGTCGAGCGCCCACGGCAGGCTCAGCGGGGATGCCGCGGAGATCGAGAGCACCTGCTGCTCGTCGGTCTGGAGGACCATCCGACCGGCCTCGACGGCGGGGATCCGGCCGAGCAGCGGGTCGGACTCGATCGCCTCACGCACCTGGGGCGAGGTCGCGTATGTCACGAGGATGTCCGACTCCAGCTCGTCAGCGCGCTCGGGCGACCAGGACACGGCGAACTCGTCGGGCGACCCGCTGGAGGCCTCGGAGACCACCGGGGACTGGACCATCCCCAGCTCGGTGAGGAATCGGGGGCGGTTGTCGACGTCGGTGAAGGCGTAGATCTTCTCAGCGGCCTCGGGGTCGACGGTTCCATACACGAAGGTCGTCCCCTGGATGTCCGGGTTATCCGTCGCGACCTGCTCGATCTGGGATTCGACATCGGTGATGAGCTCCTCGGCCGCCTCGGACCGCCCGAGGGCCTCACCGATGAGCCGGGTGGAGTCCTGCCACGCGGTGCCGAACGCCACATCGCCCTCGGGCATCGCGATTGTGGGGGCGATCTTGGAGAGCGTCTCGTACTCTTCGGCGGTCATACCGGAGTAGGCGCCCAGGATGAGGTCGGGCTGCAGTGCGGCGATCGCCTCGGTGTTGATGCCGTCGGTCTCGGAGTACAGCTCGGGCATCGTGCCGCCCATCTCCTCGAGCTTCGAGTCGAACCAGTCCGTCGAGCCGGCGGCGTTGGCCCCGAACGAGTTGCGGGGCATCCCGACCGGGACGACGCCCAGCGCGAGCGAGGTGTCGGCGTTGACCCACGAGACGGTGGCGACGCGGGTCGGCGCCTCCGGGATCTCGGTCTCGCCGTAGGCGTGGGTGACGGTCCGTGGGAAGCTCCCCTGGCGCTCGACATCTCCCGTCACCGCCTGGTCACCGCCACCGTCGACCGCACCGGTCGAGCAGCCAGCCACCAGCGCGATGAGGGCGACCATCACACCGAGAACGAGCAGGATGACCCGCCCGCCGGGGCGCGCGGCGCCGGATGGGGCGACGTCGAGCCGGGATCGTGCGGCGGGTGTGGTCATGGGTTCTCTCCGTCCCTGAGTGTCGCAGCCAGTCCGCTTAGGCTTGGCTAACCTTGGTGTGCGAAACAGTAGAGGCCAGACGGCGCCCGACGCAAGCGCCTTAATGCGCATTCCCACTTCACCTCCCCAACAATGTGATTCATCCCACCCCACCCTTGCTTAGGCTAGCCTAACCTCCCTACCGTTCGCCGGTATCCAAGTCCCCGAGTAGGTCGGAGAGCCTGTGAACGATCCATTGTTGAGCCGCCACAGCCGCGAGGAGCATGCCGCCGCCCTGGCCGCGGCAACCGCTGAAGTGGGTCGATATCTCGATGACCGGGCGACTCCCCGGTCCGCGGCGTCGCCGTCGCACCTGGCCGCACGCACCGCCGCCGTCGACCTCTCGGTACCGCTCGGCACTCTCGACAAGGCCTTCGAGGAGGTGCGCGAGCTCTATCTCGACCACGCGGTGGGATATCACCATCCGCGCTACCTGGCCCACCTCAACTGCCCCATCACCATTCCGGCCATCGCCGCGGAGGCTCTCGCCACCTCGGTCAACACCGCGGTCGAGACTTGGGACCAGGGGACATCGGCCTGTCTCATCGAACAGAAGCTCATCGACTGGGTCGCCGACCTCATCGGATTCGAATCCCGGGAGGGGACGACCTCGCCGGACGGGGTGTTCACCACCGGCGGCACCGCCTCCAATCTGCAGGCGTTGTTCACCGCCCGCGAGAACCGGCTCGGACGCTCGGGCGACCGCTGCTCGAGGCTCGCCCACCTGCGCATCGTCACCGGCGAGCACGCCCACCTCAGCGTGGTCAAGGCCGCCCGACTACTCGGACTGGCACCCGACGCGGTGATCGCCCTGCCCGGCGACGGCGACCGCATGGATCCGGCGACCCTCGACCGCACTCTGGCCTCACTCGCCGACGCCGGTCACGAGGTCGCGGCCGTCGTGGCCCTGGCCGGCACCACCGACCACGGCGCGATCGATCCGCTCCGTGCGATCGGCGAGGTCTGCGACCGACACGACGTGTGGCTGCACGTGGACGCGGCCTACGGCGGCGGGCTACTCGTCTCCCCCGCACACCGTGCACTCCTGGACGGGATCGGCGCCGCCGACTCGGTGACGGTCGACTTCCACAAGACCTTCTTCCTCCCCGTCGCCGCCTCCGCTCTCCTCCTGCGCGACGGTGCCGGCTTCCGCCACTCCACCGTGAGCGCCGACTATCTCAACCCGGCTGACGGCGACCACCACGCCTCGGGCAGCGGAGATCTCGCCGCCGTCGACAAATCGCTGCAGACCACCCGCCGCTTCGATGCCCTCAAGCTCTGGATGACGCTGCGGGTACTGGGCGCCGACGGCATCGGACGCCTACTCGACGCATCGATCGATTCGGCCCGCAGAATCGCGCGGATCATCGAGGAGGATCCCGAGCTGGAACTGGTGCGCCGGCCGGACCTGTCGACCGTGCTGTTCCGGCCGTGCCCGCGACCCGACGGCCCCCTCGACTCCCTGGTCCGCCCGGTGCGCGACATCCTCTTCGCCGAGGGTCACTCGCTCGTCGCGGCGACGGTGGTCGACGGCCGCCCCTGCCTCAAGCTCACCGTGCTGGACCCGAATCTGACCGACGTCGATGTCGAGATCGTCCTCGCCGATGTCCGCGCCGCCGCCCGCCGCATCGCCGACGGACTGCGCCCGGCCCCGGCCGCGGAGGTGCTCACGTGAGCGAGAAGATCCACGACCTTTTGGGAATCGGCGTCGGCCCGTTCAACCTCGGCCTGGCCTGCCTCGCGGAACCACTGGGCCTGGACGCCGTATTCCTCGACGCCCGCGACGGTTTCGCCTGGCACCACGGGCTCATGTTCGACGACGCGACCATCCAGGTGCCTTTTCTCGCCGACCTGGTCACCCTGGCCGACCCGACATCGCCGTACTCGTTCCTGGCCTACCTCAAGCAGGCCGGCCGACTGTACCCCTTCTACATCCGTGAAGACTTCCAGCCGCTGCGCGCCGAGTACGACGCCTACTGCCGCTGGGCCGCCGAGCGTGTGGGTGGCCTGCGCTGGGGGCGGGAGGTGGTCGACGTCCGCCGCGAGGATGAGCCCACTGCACCGGGCGAGAACAATGATGACGACGGTTATGACGACGACAACCGCGTCGACCCGGCGCCCGTCTACCGGGTCACGGCCATCACCTCCGAGGGCACCGAGGTCTATCGGACCCGGCATCTGGTGCTGGGAATCGGCACCACCCCGTGGACCCCGATCGACCCGACCCCGCTGGACACCGGTGGGGCGGTGGCACTGCACGCCTCCGACTACCTCCACCGGCGCGATGAACTGCTGGCGCTGGAGTCGGTGACCGTGGTGGGCAGCGGCCAGTCCGCAGCGGAGGTCTACCACGATCTGTTGTCCGCGTCCGGCGGTGGTCCGCACTCCGACGCAGCAGGTCCACGCGTGGACTGGGTGACCCGCTCCCCGAGGTTCTTCCCGATGGAGTACACCAAGCTCACCCTCGAGATGACCTCTCCGGAGTACATCGACCACTTCCACGCCCTGCCCGTCGACCGGCGGGACCGCATGCTGCGCGAGCAGCGCTCGCTCTACAAGGGCATCGACTCCGATCTGATCAATCGAATCCACGACCTGCTCTACCAGCGGTCCGTCCACGGACTGGAGCCCGGCCTCCTGGCGGCCGCCACCACGCTCGACGGAGCCGGGGTGGACCGATCGATCCGGCTCGACCTGCACTGCAACGACACAGGTCGACAGTGGTCACACCACACCGCCGGGCTCGTGCTGGCTACGGGTTACTCCCCCACGCCGCCGCGATTTCTAGAAGGTATCGCCTCCGACATCGACCGCGAGCCCTCAGCAGACGCCGGCCCCGGCCGCTACCGCGTGGCCCGGGATCACACCATCGACCGCGCGCACTCCTTTATCCACGTCCAGAACGCGGAGGAGCACACCCACGGGCTGACAGCACCGGATCTGGGCATGGGCGCCATGCGCAACAGCATCATCCTGCGCACCATCTGCGGCCACGAGGTGTACCCGATCGAAACCAGCATCGCGTTCCAGCAGTTCGGCGCACCCGCTGCGGAACCCGGCCGGCAGCGCGCCCCGTCCTTCGTTCCGGCGACCCGACCCCAGGAGGTCCGATGAGCATCACCGACCAGACCGACGCCGCCCCGCTTCGCGCCACGCACCGCCCCGCGGGCGGCAACCCGGTCAGCGCGCACCGCACGCCTGCGGGCATCGTCACACTCGAACCCCTGGACCTCACCCGCCCCGACGGCACGGTACGCACCCTGCACGCCTGGCTGAACCACCCCGAGTCCGAGTACTGGGGGATGCGCGGTACGACGCCCGAGCAGGTCGAGGAGTTCTTCGCGGACTGGACCGCCTCGCCCCACCGTCGGGTACACGTGGTCCGGATCGACGGCCTGCGTGTGGGCCTGGCCGTCTTCTACGACCCGGCGATCCTCGAGCTCGCGGGCCACTATCCGCACCAGCCGGGCGACCTCGGGATGCACCTGCTGGTCGCGCCTACCCGCACCCCGGTGCCCGGCACCACGGCCGCCGTCATGGGGGCGATCTGCGGCACCGCGTTCGCGGAGGCCCCCGCTTCCGAGCATGCCGGTGCGCCGGATCATGCCGCCGCGCCCGATCCCGCGATCCCGGTCGGGCCGCCCGTCCGCCGGCTGGTGGTCGAGCCAGACCTCCGGAACACCGCAGTGCACCGGCTCAACGCCCGGGCCGGCTTCCAGGAGGAAGGACCGGTGCCACTGCCCGACAAGACCGCCCTACTCTCCGTTTGTAGAGACGACGATTTCGCGCGGTCCGAGATCGGGCGCGGGACGTGGCCGTTGGTGCCGGGGGCGACGTTGTCGTCGTCGTACTCACACGCGCCGTCACACACCCACCTGACGGGCCACGCGATGCGGCGCGCCCACCGCCACCTGTGCGCGAAGATCCTCGCCGAGTTCTCCCACGAACGGCTCCTCTCGCCCACGCCCATCGCCGAGGCTGCCGCCGGAACCTGCCGGTACGAGGTCCGCGCCGGTGACGAGCGCTGGACCTTTCTCGCCCGGCTGTTGCCGCTGGAACACTGGGTGATCGACGCCGGATCACTGCGCCGCGAAGTCGACGGTGGCGGCGCTGCAGATCTGGGACCCGGAGCTGATTCCGGGATCGGAGACGGCGCCGTTGCCGAACCGGATGCGCAGGCGCTGGTGATCGCGCTCGCGCCGTCGCTGGGGATCCCCGCCGATCTGATGGGCACCTACCTCGAGGAGATCGCTGCCACCCTCGGCTCGGCCGCGTTCTGCCTGCACCACCGCGACCGGCCCGCCCAGGAGCTCGCCGAGGCCGGGCTTCAGGAGGTCGAGGCGGCGATGACCGAGGGACACCCGGGGTTCGTGGCCAACAACGCGCGGATCGGGCTCGGGCTCGGCGACCGGCACCGCCTGACCCCGGAGTCCCCCGCCCCGACGCGCCTGGTGTGGCTGGCCGCGCGCCGCGACCTGAGCCACCTGGCGACCGTCGACGGCCTCGACGAGGACACCCACTACCGGCGCGAGTTCGGCGACGACACCCTGGATCGCTGCCACGGACACCTCCGGGCGCTGGGCCTGGACCCCGGCCACTACCGGCTCCTGCCGGTCCACCCGTGGCAGTGGGAGCACAAGATCGCCGTGGCGTTCGCGCCGGAACTGGCCCGGCGTGACCTCGTCCACCTGGGCGAGTCCAAACACGAGTATCGGCCCCAGCAGTCCGTGCGCACATTCTTCGACGTCACCGACCCGCGGCGCGGCTACGTCAAGACCGCGCTGGCGGTGCAGAACATGGGCTTCACGCGCGGGCTGTCGCCGAAGTACATGCGCGACACCCCGGCGGCCAACGACTGGGTGGCCGACATCGTCGACTCCGACCCCGTGCTGCGGCGGCTCGGACTCGGGCTCCTGCGCGAGGTCGCGGCCGTCGGCTACACCGGCGACGCCTACCACCGGGCCGCCGCGGCCGGCGTCTCCGACGAGGGGCCCCACACCAAGATGATCGCCGCCCTCTGGCGTGAGAGTCCGATCCCTCGGCTGGCCCGGGGCGAGCGTGCGTTCACACTGGCCTCGCTCCTGCACGTGGACCTCCATGGGCGGCCGCTCGTCGTCGAACACATCGAGCGTTCCAACCTGCCCGCGCGCACGTGGGTGCGGGCGCTGCTCGACGCCTACCTCGCCCCGGTCGCCCGCTGCCTGCTCGCGCACGGGCTCGTGTTCATGCCGCACGGCGAGAACGTGATCCTGGTGATCGACTCCGCGCATCGGCCGAGGCGCGCGCTGTTCAAGGACATCGGCGAGGAGGTGGCCGTGGTGCGCGAGCGGGACCTGCCCGAGCGGATCGGCCGGATCAAGCACGTGCTGGACGCCGAGACCGCCGCGCTCTCGGTCCACACCGACGTGATGGACGGGGTACTGCGCCACCTGGCGGGAATCCTGGACGGCGCCGGTGTGCTCGCCGCCGACGCCTTCTGGGACGAGGCACGGCGGTGCCTGGAGGATCTCGACGACGACGACGGACGCGTGCATGAACCCACACGCGACGCGCTCTTCTCGCCACGGTTCGAGCACTCGTGCCTCAACCGGCTGCAGCTACGCAACACCCGACAGATGGTCGACCTCACCGACCAGGCGGGCTCACTCCAGTTCGCGGGGCATCTCGACAACCCGTTGGCCCGGTTGGGTGCCGTAACCTCCTAGGCCATGAACGGACAGGAACTCCAGCGTCGGGCGGCGGAGCGGGCACGCGAGCTACCCGCCTCCACGTTGGAGTTCCCGTTCGGGTCCGAATACGAGGTGTACAAGGTCGCCGGGAAGATCTTCCTGTTCCTGGTTGACCACCGCGGTGAACCGATCGTCACCCTCAAGGCGCTACCGTCGGACAGCATGGCGCTGCGCGAGGCCCACGCCGACATCACGCCCGGTTATCACATGAACAAGCGGCATTGGATCTCGCTGCGTCCGGGCGGGTCCCTGACAGCCGACGAGGTGTCCGAACTCGTGACCGAGTCCTACCGACTGGTCGTGGCGGCTCTACCCCGGGCGAAGCAGCCGGTTGAGCCGCACGCCTTCGGCCGGGGCCAGCGCTAGACGCGACTCGGGAACACCCGATCGCGTCACGTTTTCTGACCGAGCCCGCCCCGCGGCGCCCCTAGCTACCGGGCAGCTGGGAGGAGATCGAGTCGAACGAGAGCTGCCCCGTCGTGCCGCCGGACCCCTGGTTCGCCGCGGTCCCCACGGCGTCGACCGCCGAATCGGTGGGCACCACCTCCGCCAGGAGGCTGCCGACGTACGGCACTCCGCTGATCATGGTCTCCACGGACCCCTGGTGGTCACCGTTCATGAAGTGGTCGATCGACTCGCCGATCGCCGGCCCGACCATACAGACGGGCTGGACGCTTCCCGGCACGCCGACTCCCGCGAGGCCGGCGACGCTACCGGCGTTGCAGACCGCGGTGGCGACGGAGCCGACCGGCCCGGTGGCGTAGCCCGGCAGCGATCCGGTCACCGATCCCGGGAGAACCTCACCCATCGAGCCCAGGTAGTCGTCTGGGACATCCGAAGAGAGCTGGGCGTGTGCTGGCGCGCTGGACAGCGCGAGTAGGCCCGCTGCTATGGCTCCTACAACCGCGGTGGATCTGAACATGGTCGACCTCCAGGTGGAACATTCTGTGCGACCCAAGGTGTGGACCGCACCTGACCTGGACCAACCCTAATCAGACCCCGTCACAATGAACAGTGTTTTACTGTTTTGAGATAGCCGGACGGCCGCCGGGCCAAACGGGCCCGGCGGCTGCCGATACGACTTTCGTTGAGTCAGTTCTGCGGTGACAGCGAGGTCTCCGCGAGGGACCCGAGACGGTCACCCACGATCTCCTCTACCTGCTCGGTCACCGAGGAGGTGTCCACGTGCTTCGTGACCGAGGTGCCGACGACCGGGACGCCCCCGATCACCGCGTCGACCGATCCCTGGGTGTCGCCACCCATGAGGGCATCTCCCGACTTCGCCAACGGGTTGACGACCGAGCAGATACCACTGATCGGGATCGGCAGCGGCACGCCGGCCAGCCCGGCGGCAGCGGTCGCGGCGGATCCGACGTTGCACGTGAGAGTGGCCGTGGAACCGAGGACGCCGGTCGCGTAGCCGGGAAGCGAGCCGGTCACCGACGCCGGAGCCATCTCACCGACCGAGCCCAGGTAGTCACCGTCCATGTCGGACGAGCCCATCAGTGATCCCAGCGACCCCGATTCCAACCCGGAATCGGACCCGGACACCGATCCGGTCGCCGACCCGATCAACTCGGAGCTCTGTGCACCCGCGGTTCCCGCCGAGGCGACGAGCAGCGCGGCGGCGAGTGCGCCGACATAAGCGGTGGTCTTGGACATGGACTGGGACATGGACTGCCTCCGTTGTGGGAATTCGGGACGTCCGCCCCGGCTCGCAAAATATTAGGCCCACCACATATACCTCAGCACCAGCTGACCGTTACCCATACAGCCGAACTCAGCCCCCACACGGACTCCAAATAACCATTGCACAGCACGAGCGAGGGGCGTAGACTAGAACACACATTCGACGTAGGTGCGAAGCGGGATGGGATGGAGGTGGGGGCTGATGGAGAGGGATGACGACGACAAGGCGGGCCCGCCGACTTCGCCC
Organism: Dietzia sp. NPDC055340; assembly: GCF_053645335.1. NCBI lineage: Bacteria > Bacillati > Actinomycetota > Actinomycetes > Mycobacteriales > Dietziaceae > Dietzia > Dietzia sp. NPDC055340. Next base: position 39,345 of record NZ_JBSHML010000002.1, read on the forward strand.
ACCGGTCCGGCCGCATCTGCCGCTGCGGCGGCGATCTCGGTTGCCGCCGATGCTGCGCGTGCGGGGTGGGAGGCCGAGAACCGTGCGGCGGCGCACCGACTGTCGGCAGCGCACCAGTTGATGACCGAATGCCTGGACTACCCGGGCTGCGGTACCGACCCCGACGATCCCCGGCCCGGATACTCGATCCTCGATGCCGCCGATGTCGCGATCACCCACCTGGTGCGGGTGCTGGCGATCTCCACCTACAAAGCCGGGACGATGATCTCCTTCGCCGCCGACCTGCACCTTCGCTACCCGGCGATCCTCACCGCGATGACCCAGGGACGACTAGATGAGGCCACAGCCAAAGCCCTGGCCGGGCAGATGGAATTCGTCGACCCCGCACTGCTGCACCAGATCCAACAGGACGTGGTCGATGACTACCTGGCCGCCATCGAAGCCGGCAGACGACCCGGCATGAAAGCCATCCGCAACCGGGCCGACGAGATCATCTCCACACGCGATCCGAACGCGGTCCGGGCCCGCAAAAAAGACGCCGGCCGCGACCGCGGCGCCAGCATCAGCCCCGGCCGCGACGGCATGTCCACCCTCCACGCCCTCCTGCACGCCGACGAGGCCGCCGTCCTGGCCGAAGCACTCGAACAGAAAGTCGCCGCCGACCGCGCCACCGAAGAAGACACCGCAGCCACTGCCAGCGAGCCCGCCACCGGCCCCTCCACCGCTAGCGGACCCGACACCGGCGCCGACACCGACACCGACACCAGCCCCGGGGCTGCAGATGCGCCCTACAGCCTGGCCCAACGCCGCGCCGATGCCCTGATGTCCCTGATCTGCGGCGACACCACCACACCCGCCGACACCACCAACCCCGCAGCGCCCGGCACCTCGCGCGGCTCCGGCACGCCGGACACGTCGGGCTCGGGCACACCGGACGGACCGGCTTCCGGTGGGGTGATGCTGCGGCCCAAGATCACCGTCATCGCCCCCACCGGCGCGAATGCCAGCCGCTGGGCAGACCACACCCGGGTGGAGTTCGCCCGCACCGGCGAAGCCGCCCTGCAGTCCCTGCTGGACATGCTCGCCTGCAGCGACGGCGCCAGCCTGCACCGAATCGATCCCACCCTCGGCGCCGCGGACGACCGAGACGCTGCGCTGCGGTACCGGCCCTCCGCAGCCCTGGCCAAGCAGATCCGCCTCCGGGATGGCACCTGCCGCCACCCCGGATGCACCGTCCCGGCCGAAGCCTGTGATCTGGACCATGTCGTGCCGTTCAACCACGCCGACCCCACCCAAGGTGGACAGACAGTCGAATCGAACATGGCCTGCCTGTGCCGCCGGCATCACCGGTTCAAAACCTTCAACGACTGGCACTACCAACTCGACCCCGACGGCACCCTGATCATCACCACCGACCAAGGCCACACCATGGTCACCCACCCCGACGGGCCCCTGGCCGACTATCGGCGCGAGCAGGCCCGGGTCGAAACCGCCGCGTGGGAGAAGCAACAACGCCGCAACCCCGACCCCGGACGCGCGGCCGCCACCGGCGGCGCCAGCCCGACCGGGCGTGCCACCAAAACCTCCTGGGCCCGACGCGACGCCCGCAAACACACCCACCGCGACACACAACGCAGCCACAACGCCACCAACCGCCAAGCAGCGCGCCAGGACGCCGCCACCCAAGCCAGCTACCAGGCCCGCAACACCGCCCGCGCCACAGCACTCGCCAAAGCCGGAGCCACATTCCAGCCCATCACCGTGACTATCGAACCCCGGACCATCATCGACCTACCAGCACACCGCCACAGCCGCTGGTGGAACCGAAACCACCACCGCTACCACCCACCCGGCAACAGCGCCCTGGAAAACCAACTCAAAACCATCATCGACAACCTCACCGACCCACCACCCTTCTGACGCCGGCTGGCACCCGCGGTGCGACATCTCGCTTCGCGCGCTCCAGAGATAGGGGAAGGTGAGCGCATGACCACGATTCCGTCCAGCCCCGCGAACAACTCCCTGGCCGACGTCATGCCCTCCCTCGCGGCCACGTTGGGAACCGAGAGCCCCAACCCCCTGGCGCTGGAGCCGGCTCAGGACGCGGTGCTCGTGCTCGTAGACGGGCTGGGCGCGGAACTCATACGCCGGTACGCCGAGCAGGCGCCCACGCTCGCTGCGATGGCCACCCGGATGATCTCGGCCGGGTTCCCCAGCACTACGGCGACAAGCCTGACGAGCCTCGCGGTCGGCGCGCCCTGCTCGAAGCACGGCATCGTGGGCTACAGCTTCCGGATATCGGACTCCGAGGGGTCGACATCGTTCAACCCGCTGAGATGGACGCTCGACTCCGCCGGAGGGCCCACGGCGATCGACCGCTTCCCGCCCCGGGACGTCCAGAAACTGCCCAGTCTTCTCGAGCTGCTGGCCGCCGACGGCGTCGACGTCACCTACGTCATGCGCGACGATTTCCGCGACTCGGGGCTCACCCGCGCGGCGTTCCGAGCAAGCGGCGACTACCGGCCAGCCAACGCCCTCGACGAGATCAGCCGCGCGGTGGTCGAAACCGTCGCCCGCCCCTCCCGGACGAGACGGTTCGTCTACGCCTATTTCGGGGATCTCGACATGATCGGCCACATTCACGGGCCCGGCTCACCGGAGTGGCTGCAGTCGCTCCGCGAGGTCGACGCGTTCATCGCCGATCTGGCCACGGACCTCCCGCGCGGCTGCCGATTGGTCGTCACGGCGGACCACGGGATGGTCACGGCAGAGACATCCATTGACATCGACACGACCCCCGCCCTGCTCGCCGATGTCACCACCGTGGCCGGGGAAGCTCGCGTTCGTCACGCATATGCGCGCCCGGGCGCCGAACAGAGTGTGCTCTCCACCTGGGAGTCGGAGCTCGCGGGCCACGCACGTGTCCTCAGCCGGGAACAGGCACTTGACGAGAGCCTCTTCGGCCCCGGGCGTGACCATGCCGACCGGCTGGGCGACGTGATCGCGATAGCGACCGGCGGTGTCGTCCTCACCCGATCGCGGAACGAGAAGCTGGAATCCTCACTGATCGGCCACCACGGCGCCAACACAGCTGCCGAGCAGCACATCCCCCTCAGCGTGCGCTGAACGCCCGGGGGCGCGGCCACCATCGGACTAGCAGGTCACCAGGACCGACGGATCGCTCGTCGTGTCCAACCACCGGCCGTATGCCGTCGACCCGGCGGAACGAACGTCCGAGCAGAGTTCCTGCTTCGAATAGCCCGAGGGCCGATATACCGCATAGATGACGTTCCCGTTCTCGTCACGCTGGCGCAGCGACGGGCACGCCATGTCCGTGCGTAGATAGGACGCGCCGGGGTATTGCTCCAGCGCCGACGCGATCTCCTGCGCGTAGTCGCCCGGGGTCACCGCCGAGTACAGCACGACGATCCCGCGCCCGTCGCATGCAGGCCGCGTCATGGGGATGGGCAGCCCCAGGTCCCCTGCAGTTGTGTTTCCCCGATCTCCGACAGGGGTGACAGTGGTGGCCACCTCCGGCGGCGACGCGGAAGGAGCTGGCGCCGCCGTCACGGTGACGCGCTCGGGAGCAGGTTGCTGGCTCGAGAACTCCGCGGGTACCGCTGCCGGGGGCTCATCGTCCGGAGCCGCCAGCAGATATCCCACCACGCCCGCCAGCGCCACCACCAACACCACTACCAGCGCACCGAGCGCCCACGTGACACCGTTGCGCGACTGGGGCGGGCTCAGGGGACCCGGGCCGGAGGCGCCGGGATCGTTCCAACCGAAGTTGCCGGGTGAGCTGCTCATCGTCACCACCATCTACTTGGCCGGCGGCGATCCGCCCGAACCTGAACAACATGATACGAATCTCATCCGCCCCGGGCAATCCCTCGTCGATCCGATCCGCACCTGGACCGGATGCGGCCGACCCCCCGTCTCACTACGGTCTGTGACATGCGTGAACGCGCATCGCAACACCCGAGAGGAGCCCGCGATGAAGGCAGTCACCTGGCACGGCAAGCGAGACGTCCGGGTAGAGGACGTCCCGGATCCGCGGATCGAGCAGCCCACCGACGCGATAGTGAAGGTCACCAGCACCAATATCTGTGGTTCGGACCTGCACCTGTACGAGGTACTGGGTCCGTTCATGAACGAGGGCGACATCCTCGGCCACGAGCCGATGGGAATCGTCGAGGAGGTCGGGGCCGAGGTCACCGACCTGAAACCCGGGGACCGTGTGGTGATGCCCTTCCAGATCTCGTGCGGCCACTGCCACATGTGCGGCAAGGGCCTGCAGACCCAGTGCGAGACCACCCAGGTCCGCGACCAGGGCATGGGAGCCGCGCTGTTCGGCTATTCCGAACTGTACGGCAGCGTGGCCGGCGGGCAGGCCGAGTACCTGCGCGTCCCGCAGGCCCAGTACACGCACATCAAGGTCCCGCACGAGCACGCTGACGACAGGTATCTCTACCTCTCCGATGTCCTGCCGACGGCCTGGCAGGCCGTGGAGTACGCCCTGATCCCGGACGGCGGCACGGTAGTCGTACTGGGGCTCGGCCCGATCGGCGACATGGCGGCCCGGATCGCGCAGCATCGCGGACACCGGGTGATCGGTGTGGATCCGGTGGCCGAGCGTCGTGCCCGGCAGGCCCACCGCGGGGTGGAGGTCCTCGACCCGACCGCGGTGCCGGGCGAGGTCGGAGACGCGATCCGGGACATCACCGACGGCCGCGGGCCTGACTCCGTGATCGACGCGGTGGGGATGGAGGCACACGGTTCGCCTGCAGCATCCGCGGCTCACACGGCGGTCGGGCTCCTCCCGAAGTTCCTCGGCAAGAAGATGATGGAGCACGCCGGCGTCGACCGGCTCGGCGCCTTCTATTCGGCGATCGACATCGTCGGCCGCGGTGGCACCATTTCGCTCTCGGGGGTCTACGGCGGCAGCGCCGACCCGTTGCCGATGCTCACGCTCTTCGACAAGCAGGTCACGCTGAAGATGGGCCAGGCGAACGTCAAGCACTGGGTTCCGGAGATCATGCCGCTCCTCACCGACGCCGACCCGCTGGGCGTCGACGACTTCGCCACGCACCGACTCCCGCTGGCCGAGGCGCCGGGCGCGTACGAGATGTTCCAGAAGAAGGAGGACGGCGCCGTCAAGGTGGTTCTCGAGCCGTGAACCACTCCCCTGCCCCACACGGTCTGACGCCCGCGGCGTCCCGGCGATCAGTATCCGGTGCGGCGTGGGCGGGCTCGGGGACCGGTCGGGGCGTCACCGCCGTCGCCGTCGCCGTCGTCGCCCTTCTGGCGGTCCTCACCGCCTTCCTCGCCGGCTGCGGCAGCCCGTTTCCCAAGGACACCGACGGCAGCCTCGACCGGATCACCGGCGGCACGCTGCGCGTCGGGGTCTCGGAGAACCCGCCCTGGACCGAGGTGGGCGACGACGACTCCGTGACCGGCCGCGAGGTCGACCTGCTCACCGGGTTCGCGCACGAATACGACGCGACGGTGGAATGGACCCCCGGCGCCGAGAGCGAGCTGATCATGGCGATGGCCCGCGGAGACCTGGACATCGTCGTGGGCGGGCTGACCGCTGACTCGCCGTGGGAGAAGGAAGTCGCGCTGACAAGAGCATATGCCCAGGAAGTCACCCCCGACGGGGATACAGAGGAGATGGTGATGGCCACCCCGCTCGGCGAGAACGCCCTGCTCGTGGCGCTGGAAACCTACCTCGCACGCACCGGGGAGGCGTCATGAGCCCGGAGTCCGGGCCCGCCGCGGGCACACTCGACGACGATCAGTCATCAGAGCACAAGGCGGCTCAACGGCGGGCGGTGCGGCTGGAGTGGACCACCATCGCGGTCCTGCTCGTGACGGTCGCGGCCGTCTACCTCGTGTCGGGCCAGTCGCAGGCGATGAAGGTCGCGTGGATCGAGGATTCGCTCTCGCTGCTCCCGCCGATCGCGTTCCTCATCGCCGCCCGTGTGGCCCACCGGGCACCGAGTACCCACTTCCCGTACGGATATCACCGGGCGGTGGGGATCGGACACCTGGTCGCCGGGGTCGCACTGCTGGCGATGGGACTGTTCCTCGTCGTGGATTCGGGCTCCGTGCTCCTGGCCGGCGAGCGGCCGCCGCTGGGCGTCGTGGAGATCGGCGGACAGGTGATCTGGGTCGGCTGGCTGATGGTGGCTGTCATGGCGCTGTCCTGCATCGGACCCGTCATCCTGGGCCGGATGAAGGCCGAGCCGGCGGAGACGCTGCACGACAAGGTGCTCTACGCCGACGCCGACATGAACCGCGCCGACTGGAAGACGGGGATCGCCACGATCGTCGGCGTGCTGGGCATCGGCATGGGCCTGTGGTGGGCTGACGCCGTGGCCGCGCTGGTGGTGAGCGTATCGATCCTGCGGGACGGCTGGGCCAACGTGAGCGGCGCGATCCAGGGCCTGGCCGATGCGCGCCCCACCCGCTTCGACGGCACCGACCCCCACCCGCTGGTCCACGAGATCGACGAGGTTCTGGACGGCGTCGCCTGGGCCGACGACCACGGTGCCCGCGTGCGCGACGAGGGCCACGTCTTTCACGTCGAGGCGTTCCTCGTCCCCGCCGACGGGCAGCAGGTCACGGTCGAGATGCTGACGGCCGTGCGGCGCCGGTTGACGGACCTGAGTTGGAAGCTCAAGGACGTCGTGGTGACGGTGGTCGACGAGGTCCACGACACGCATCGGCCGTCCTGAGCCCGGCGCCCACCGGCTGCGATGCGGCGCCATGCCTGGCACCCTCGGGGCATGACTACTCGGCGAATCACCAATGAGGACGAGATCACCGACGCCGTCGACGCCGCCACGGTTCCCGAGCCGGACGTGCTCGAGCGCGCGCGGATGATCATCGTGGACAAGCTCGGCGAATGGGACAGCCTCGGTCTGGACGAGTTGGTCGAGTCGGTGTGCGAGGCCTATGAGGCACCGTCGGGCGAGCCGCTGCGGGTGGCCGATGTGAACCCGGACGCGCCCGACACCGACTCCCCCGCACTTCGGAACCTGCGCTACGCCCGCGCCGCGCGCACTGCGGTCATCGCCCTCGTCGAGGCCGGGACGATCGTCCCCGTCGCACCGCTGGACGAGGACACCGCCCTGGTCGGCGAGGGCACGCGAGCGGGCGGCCGACCCGGCGTGGACCACGACGACCAGACGGGCACCCCGCCCGCCATCACCCCGACCGTCACCACCCAGAAGGAGACCACCGACTCGGCAGCACGGCAGGCCGGCACCGACGAGGTCCTCGTGAGCGTCGGCCCACTGCCCGAGGGTCGGCGTTTCGCGCTCGCGGCGCGCTGACCCGGCGCGCTGCTCTGACCCGCTGCTCTGACCCGCTGTTCAGACGCGCTGATCAGAGGGTGACCGTGGACTCCGGGTGGTCGGTCTCCTTGAGCGGCTTCTGTGCCCCACCGGACAGCCCCGCGCCCTCGACACGCGCGTCCCGGTAACGCTCGGCCTGCGCCTGCGTGATGGGGTCGCGGGAGCCGTCCTTGGCGTAACAGACCGGCAGCCAGGCGCCGTCGCCGTCGAGCCGGGCGACGATCCGCGGACGCAGACGGAAGGGCTGGATCGAATCCGACCACGCGATCAGCAGATCGAGGTTCTTACCGCTGGCGTCCGGCAGCGAATCGCTCAGGCAGAAATGCTGGACGCTGCGCCACACCGCGTACTGCGCATCGGCCACCGACACCGGGTCGACGGTCGCGGCTCTGGGGGCACGGGTAGTGCGGCTCCTGGTGGCCGCGGCGGGCGCTGCGGGCGGGGGCGGCGGGGAGTTCTCCCCCGACTCGACCCGGCGGCGAGCCTCTTCCATACGACGCTGCCGCCGCTCCGCCGCCGATACATCGCCCGAATCCCAGAAGCCCGTCATGGCGGACGACTTTACGCGGCCGACACCCGTTGTCGCCTCATCGAAGCACCCGGATGGGGGCCGACCTCACACCGCTGCCCGGTCGGCGCCCGCGCCGGGTCGACGACACACGGTGTTCACATATCCAGGCCGAGATCCAGGACGCCGACCGAGTGCGTCAGACCGCCCACGGCAAGGAAGTCGACACCACAGCGCGCGTAATCGGCGGCCACATCGATCGTCAGTCCCCCACTGGACTCCAGGCGCGTGCCGGGCGAGACCTTGTCGCGTCGCTGCACCGCGATCTGGGTCTGCCAGACCGGGAAATTGTCGAGCAGGACCAGGTCGACCTTCTCGTCCAGCATCTGGTCCAGTTGCTCCAGCGAGTCGACCTCCACCTCGCACGGCAACTGCGGGAACCTCTCACGGACCGCGGCCAGCGCGGGCAGCACACCGCCGGCGGCCACCACGTGGTTGTCCTTGACCAGGACCGCGTCCCCGAGCCCCAGCCGGTGATTGACACCACCGCCGCAACGCACCGCGTACTTCTGCAGCAGCCGCAGGCCGGGCATCGTCTTGCGGGTGTCACGAACGGCGCAGTCGGTGCCGGCGAGCTCGTCGGCCCACACCCGCGTCGCCGTCGCGACACCGGACAGGTGACACACCAGGTTGAGCAGCGTGCGCTCGGCGGTCAGCAGTCCCAGGGTCGGCGCGGCGATCTCGGCCACCACCTCGCCGGCCTCGACGCGGTCGCCGTCGGCAGCGAGCAGGGTCACGGCGAAGTCGTCGGAGCCGGCTCCGGAATCGTCGCCTCCCAGCACCTCCGCGAGGACCATCTCGACCAGCGGTAGACCGGCCACCACCCCGTTTGATCGCGAGGCCAGTCGCGCGGTCGCCCGGTCGTCCGCCGGCACGGTCGCGAGCGAGGTCGCGTCCGGGCCGTAGCGCAGGTCCTCCTCGAGCGCACGACGGATCGCGATCAACGCGTCCGCGCGGGTGTCGGTATCGAAGGTGTCGGTATAGAAGGTCGGGGCGCCGTGGGTAGGGGCGCTGTCGTCGTCGTTCACTCTCCCGTCCCCGGATTGCCGATCGCGATCATGCGCTCGACCGACCCGCGCGCGGCCTCGGCGGTGACGGGGTCAACGTCGACCTCGTCGGCACCCTCGACCAGGGCACGCAGCAGCGCGGCCGGGGTGATCATCTTCATGTAGGGGCAGCTCGCGTCCTCGTTGACCGGCAGGAAGTCGATCTCCGGCGCCGCCTTGCGCAGCTGGTGGATCATGCCGACCTCCGTGGCCACCAGGACCTCACGCGCGCCGGAGGCGCGGGCCGCGTCGACCATCCCGCCGGTCGACAGGATCTTGACCTGCTCCGCGGGCACCGCACCCTCGGTGGCCAGGTGCAACGCGCTGGTCGCGCAGCCGCACTCCGGATGGACGAACAGCTCGGCGCCCGGATGGGACTCCGACTTCGCGGTGAGCTGGTCGCCGTTGATCGCGGCGTGGACGTGGCACTCGCCCGCCCACACCAGGACGTTGTCGCGGCCAGTCTTGCGCCGCACGTGGGCCCCGAGGAACTGGTCGGGCAGGAAGAGGATCTCCCGGTCGGGATCGATCGACTCCACCACGTCGACCGCGTTGGAACTGGTGCAGCAGATGTCGGTGAGTGCCTTCACCGCGGCGGTCGTGTTGACGTAGGAGACCACGACGGCGTCCGGGTGCTCGGACTTCCACTCGGCCAACTGCTCGGCGGTGATGGAGTCGGCGAGCGAACATCCGGCGGCCTCGTCGGGGATGAGGACCGTCTTCTCGGGCGAGAGGATCTTGGCGGTCTCCGCCATGAAGTGCACGCCGCAGAAGATGATGGTCGACTGCTCGGCGCTCGCCGCGACGCGCGACAGGGCCAGCGAGTCCCCCACGTGGTGGGCGATGTCCTGGATGGCCGGGATCTCGTAGTTGTGCGCAAGGATCACGGCGTCGCGCTCGGCGGCGAGTCTGCGGATCTCCGAGGCCCACATCTCGTCGGGCTCGACGCCGGTGTACATCGATCCGTCGTGGCGGATCTTCCCGGCCAGCGGCGAATCGAGCCGCCCCACGGCGGTGTCGGTTCCAGTGGCAGTGCTCATCCCTGCCCCCTCTCGGGTAGAAAGTTCGGGCCGATACCCCACCGGCCGCGTTTTCGTCTTACAATCGAAAACGTGCATGAGTGTAACACCGGTCACGAGGTGCTCGTCGTCGTGGGCCAGGTACGGCCGACCCCGGGTGCCGCCGCGCCGTCGCTTCACGTACTGCTCTGGCAGCACTCCCTGGGCCCCGCCGCCGGACGCTGGGCGCTGCCCGGCGGTGAGGTTCGTGACGACGAGGACCTCCCCACCTCCGCCACGCGTCAACTCGACGAGAAGGTCGATGTCCGGGAGCTCAGCCACCTGGAATCTGTGTCCGACTTCTCCGATCCGGGGCGTGTGCCGGGTCGTCGCGTGTTCGCGTCCGGCTTCCTCGGCGTGCTGCCGAGCGACGCCGACCCCGACATCCCGGACGACACCGCGTGGTTCCGGGTCGACGACCTGCCGGAGACCGCGTTCGACCACGCGGAGATCATCGCCCGCGCCCGGCTCCGACTGGCGGCCAAGCTCTCCTACTCCACGCTGGGCTTCGCCCTCGCCCCCGAGGAGTTCACGCTCTCCCTGCTCGCGCAGCTCTACGGTGCCGCGCTCGGGCACCCGGTGGACCCGACCAACCTGCAGCGGATCCTCACCCGGCGCGGCGAGCTCGTGCGGTGCGGGCGCAGCGCTCCCCCGGGCCCGTCAGGTGGTCGACCGGCGGCGCTCTACCGCTTCGCCGAGCGACGGCTACGGATCACCGATCAGTTCGCGACTCTCCGGCCACCGGGTCCGGCAGACGGCTGAAGTGGGCCAGGGCCGCGACCGCGAACAGCGCGATCATCGTGCCCCACACCAGCCAGCCCGCGCCCGGCGGGAACCAGTCCCACGATGGCCCCGAGGTGCCGTAGATCATCCGGTCGGAGAACAGGGCCCCGACGGCCGGCGCCTGCGAGACCACCTCACCGGCCGGGGCGTCCTGCGGCGGCGAGGCCACGAGGTCAGCGATCCGCGTGGCGTCCATGGCGGCGAGGGCACACGCCAGCCCGGGCAGGAGCGCGAGCGCGGGCACGCCCAGCGGGCGTCGCAGTCCCGGATGCCGGTGCCAGAGGACGAGCGCGGCGCACACGGACGCGAAGCCGAGCAGGACCACCAGCATCAGGAGCTGGCTTCCGCCGTCAACGCCGGCGTCGGGGAACCGGACGCCCCGCCCCTGCCCCACGGACAAGAGCTCCGAGCGCGGCGCGGTGACAATCCACACCAGCACCGCGACGACGAACGGCGCGAGAAGCCCGACGAGGGTCCCCACCGCGCGCGGCAACCCCCGGCCATTGCGGCGGTCACCTGTGGACGACGACGTGCTGGTCATGAGCGGGACTGTACCAACGCCCGGGCGCACCGAAACGGGAGATCCGGGGTGGCTGTGGTCTAATCGGACCCGGCTCCGCCCACCTTTCAACCGGACGAGACGTCAGGAAGTACCCGCCAGTGGCCACCAGCTCTACTCCCGCGACCACTGGTCGGTCGCGGAAGACGATGGCATACCGGCACGACATCGACGGCCTGCGGGGACTGGCGATCGCCCTGGTGGTGGTGTTCCACATCTGGATGGGCCGGGTCTCCGGCGGCGTCGACGTCTTCCTCGCCCTGTCCGGGTTCTTCTTCCTCGGGTCCCTGCTCCGCGGCGCGGGTAGCACGCGCACGCCGCTGAACCCCCTGCCCCACCTCCAGCGCCTCGTGCGGCGGCTCTACCCGGCGCTTGCGGTGACCATCGCCGCCACGGTCCTGGGCACCATGCTCATCAAGCCGCCCACGCAGTGGGCGGCGATCTTCGACCAGACCGTCGCGTCGCTGCTCTACTACCAGAACTGGGAACTGGCGTACACCGCCGCGGACTATGCCGCGGCCGATGCGACCATCTCCCCGCTGCAGCATCTGTGGTCGATGTCCGTCCAGGGACAGTTCTATCTGATCGCGCTCACCGTGATCCTCGGCGGCACCGCACTCTGGCGACTCCTTGTGCGCCGCGGCACCCCCAAACGGTTCCTGGTCGCCGTGGTCGCCGCCGGCACCATCGCCTCGGTGTGGTGGTCGGCGATCGGGCAGGACGCGAACCAGGCCTGGAACTACTACGACACCGCGTCCCGCATGTGGGAGCTGCTCATCGGCGGTCTGGTGGCCATCGTGCTCGCCGGCGTCGTCCTGCCGTGGCCGCTGCGTCTGATAGCCACGGTCTCCGGCCTGTTCCTCGTGGTGAGCACCGGGTTCTTCTTCGACGGCGCCGCATACTTCCCCGGCCCGCTCGCCTGGTATCCCATCGGTGGCGCACTGCTCATCGTGCTCGGCGGCAACCTGCCCGCGGGCCAGCGTGCGATCCCCGCCAGGGACCCCATCACCTGGCTGCTGTCCGGAAAGGTGTTCCGCCGACTGGGCGACATCTCCTACTCGCTGTACCTGTGGCACTGGCCACTGCTCATCCTGTGGCTGTCCTACGACAGGGAGAACGAGACCACGTTCGTCTCCGGCACGGCGATCATCGTGATCTCGCTCGTGCTGGCCCTGATCACCGAGAAGTACATCGAGCGACCGCTACGGATGGCCAGCCGGGCGAAGGGGCAGAAGACCCCCGCCGCCCTCGCGCGCGACATGCTCAGGGGCGCACCCGCGCGAACGGGCCGCCAGAAGCGCCAGTTCGTCGGTGCGACCGCGCTCGTCGTCGTCGCCGCCGTCGCCTCCCTCGCCACGGTCGGATGGTGGAGCGCCACCGCCTCCTCCCGGTCGTCGGTCCCCTACGTCGACTCCCTCACCGACCCTGTCCACCCGGGCGCCCGCGCCTTCTTCGACGGTGTCGGCGCCCCGGCGGACGCCCCGTACCTGCCCTCCCTCCTCCAGGTCGGCCACGACCTGCCGCCCAGCACCATGGACGGCTGCATCTCGACCTTCGAGTCCAGTGACGTGATCCTGTGCGTCTACGGCGACGAGGCCGCCACCCGCACCATCGCGCTGACCGGCGGATCCCACGCCGAGCACTGGATCAGCGGACTCGACGAGGTCGGGCGCCACTACGGGTTCCGGGTGGTCACCGTCCTCAAGATGGGCTGCCCCCTCACCCTCGACGCCACGGTTTCCGACAACGACGAACTGCTGTACGAGAGCTGCGCCGAATGGACCCCCAAGGCTCTGGGCGCCGTGGCCGGACTGCAGCCGGACTTCGTGTTCACCACGGCGACCCGGCCGGTGGGCGTCATGGGGCCCGACGTCGCCCCGCGGCAGTACGTCGACTTGTGGCGTGCGCTCGGCGAGCAGGGCATCAACGTGATCGCCATCCGCGACACCCCGTGGCTCAACAACGGCCGCGGACCGATCCGCGCCAGCGACTGCCTGGGCGACGGCGGCACCCCCGAGGAGTGCGGGATGCCGCGCGAGAGGTCCATCTCGCCCATCAACCCCGCCTCGCTCGCCGCCGCCGGACTCGACAATGTGCGGCTGATCGACCTGACCGACGGGTTGTGCGACCCCGAGAGCTGCCCTGTCGTGGTGGGCAACGTGATCGTCTACCACGACTCGCATCACCTGTCGGGGTCGTGGGTCCGGTCCGCCTCGGGCGAGCTGGCCCGGCAACTGGGACCCGCGACCGGCTGGTGGTGACCCCGGCGTAGCCCGTTTCCGTTGTTGGACCCCCGGTGTCGAGCACGCTGACCAGCGGCTCGATTCACAGGCGGTCCTGCGCGCGGCGTAAGCACTACTCTTGGACTTCGTGACCAACGCCGACCCCCAGCCGTCCGCTCCCGAACTCGTCCGCTCCTGGCCGGGCACCGCGTATCCACTCGGCGCGACCTACGACGGGACCGGCACCAACTTCGCGCTGTTCTCCGAGGTCGCCGAGGCGGTCGAGCTCTGCCTCATCGACCGCGACGGCGTCGAGTCGCGCATCGAACTCACCGAGGTCGACGGCCACATCTGGCACTGCTACCTGCTCGGCGTGACCCCCGGCCAGCGCTACGGCTACCGCGTGCACGGACCCTACGAGCCCGAGCAGGGGCTGCGGTGCGACCCGTCCAAGCTCCTGCTCGACCCGTACGGCAAGGCGTTCAGCGGTGCGTTCGACGGCGACCCCAGCCTCCACAGCTACGACCTCGACGATCCCGCGGAGCGCAACACCGACGACTCGCTCGGGCACACCATGACCACCGTGGTGATCAACCCGTTCTTCGACTGGGGCAACGACCGCGCGCCGGGGCACGAATACCACAACACCGTCATCTACGAGGCCCACGTCAAGGGCATGACCGCCACGCACCCGGATGTTCCGGCCGAGATGCGGGGCACCTACGCCGGACTGTGCCACCCGGCGATCATCGAGCACCTCAAGGACCTTGGCGTCACCGCCATCGAACTGATGCCCGTCCACCAGTTCATGCAGGACCAGCGCCTGATCGACCTGGGGCTGCGGAACTACTGGGGCTACAACAGCTTCGGCTTCCTGGCCCCGCACAACGAGTACGCGTTCGCCGAGAAGCCGGGCGACGCCGTGGCCGAGTTCAAGGCCACGGTCAAGACCTTCCACGACGCGGACATCGAGGTGATCCTCGACGTGGTCTACAACCACACGGCCGAGGGCAACCATCTGGGGCCGACGATCGGCTTCCGGGGCATCGACAACCAGGCTTACTACCGGCTGGTCGAGGGCGACGAGCAGCACTACATGGACTACACCGGAACCGGGAACACGCTCAATGTGCGGCACCCGCACTCCCTGCAGCTGATCATGGACTCGCTGCGCTACTGGATCCTCGAGATGCACGTCGACGGCTTCCGCTTCGACCTGGCCTCCACCCTGGCGCGCGGTCTGCACGACGTGGACCGGCTGTCGTCGTTCTTCGACCTGGTGCAGCAGGACCCGGTGGTCAGTCAGGTCAAACTCATCGCCGAGCCGTGGGACGTCGGCGAGGGCGGCTACCAGGTCGGCAACTTCCCTCCGCTGTGGACCGAGTGGAACGGGCAGTTCCGTGACACGGTTCGCGACTTCTGGCGCGGTGAGCCCGCCACCGTGGGCGAATTCGCCTCGCGACTGACCGGATCCTCCGACCTGTACGAGCACACCGGCCGCCGTCCCACCGCGTCGATCAACTTCGTCACCGCGCACGACGGGTTCACCCTCAACGACCTGGTCAGCTACAACGAGAAGCACAACGACGCCAACGGCGAGGACGGCAACGACGGCGAGAGCCACAACCGTTCCTGGAACTGCGGCGTCGAAGGCCCCACGGACGACCCCGACGTGCTCGCGCTGCGCCACCGGCAGCGCCGCAATCTGCTCACCACGCTCATCCTGTCCCAGGGCACGCCGATGATCGCGCACGGTGACGAGATCGCCCGCACCCAGGACGGCAACAACAACGTGTACTGCCAGGACAACGAGCTCGCCTGGATGAACTGGGAGCTCGACGAGGAACAGACCGACCTCCTCGAGTTCACCCGCGCACTCATCCGGCTGCGCAAGGACCACCCGGTGTTCCGCCGCCGCCGCTTCTTCGGGACACCGTTGCGCGGCGAGGAGGACCCGCAGGACATCGCCTGGTTCGCCCCGGACGGCTCCGAGATGACCAGCAAGGACTGGGACTCCGGCTTCGGCAAGTCCCTGGGCGTGTTCCTCAACGGCGAGGGCATCCACGAGCCGGACGCGCGTGGCCAGCGGATCATCGACGACTCGTTCCTGCTTCTGTTCAACGCCCACCACGAGCCGATCGAGTTCGCCCTCCTGGGCAGCGAGTACGCGCACGAGTGGCAGGTCGTCCTGGACACCGCGAGCCACACGGGCGACGAGACCCCCGCTCTGCCGGCCGACGGTTCCCTCTCGGTCGACGGCCGCTCGACAGTGGTCCTGCGGAAGCTGAGCTGACCGTGCGCCGGCTCCCCTCCAGCACCTACCGGCTCCAGCTCCGCACCCCTTCCTCCGACCCCGACGGCCGTGGCTTCACCCTCGCCGACGCCCGCGATCTGCTCCCCTACCTCGCCGACCTCGGGGTGGGTGCGGTGTACCTGTCGCCGATCCTCGAGGCCACGCCCGGCTCGACCCACGGCTACGACGTGGTGGATCCGACCACGGTCTCGACCGAGCTCGGCGGGATCGACGGACTACGCGAGTTACGGGCCGCCTGCCGGGAGCACGGACTGGGCCTGGTGGTGGACATCGTGCCCAACCACCTGGGTGTGGACGAGCCGGCCGCCAACCCCTGGTGGTGGGATGCCCTGCGCAGGGGCCCGGAGTCACCGTATTACCCGTTCTTCGACTTCGACACGTCCCCCGCCAACGGCGCCGACGGTCGGATCGCCATCCCGGTGCTGGGATCGCCGGACGATGTGGCGGACCTCGTCGTCGTCGCCCCCACCGACACTCCCAGCGGTGAGGCGGAGCTCCACTTCTACGAGCACCGGTTCCCGATCGCGCCCGGCACGGACGGGCCAGCCCCCGGCACCGACGGTGGCTCGGCGCGGGAGGTCCACGACCGGCAGCACTACCGGCTGGTGCACTGGCGCGAGCCGCTGCTGGGCTACCGGCGGTTCTTCACCGTCACCGGCCTGGCAGGGCTGCGGCAGGAGGACCCGGCCGTCTTCGACGCCACGCACGCCGAGGTGCGCCGGTGGTGCGAGGAGGATCTGGTCGACGGAATCCGCGTCGATCACCCCGACGGGCTGGCCGATCCCGTGGACTACACACGGCGGCTCCGCGAGCTGGTCGGCGACGAGCGCTGGCTGTTGCTGGAGAAGATCCTCGCGCCCGGCGACGCCACGACGCCGCCCGAGTTGCTGGATCCGGCGATGCCCGTCGACGGAACCACCGGGTACGACGCATTGCGCCTCATCGACCAGCTGCTGGTCGACGCCCGCGGCGAGGCGCGGCTGTCCGAGCTGGCCGCGCAGTTCTGCGGCGAGTCCGGCGACGAGGCGCAGGTGCACGCGCAGTCCGCGGAGATCAAGCGCCGGATCGTGCGCGAGGACCTGGCGCCCGAGTTGGCGCGGTTGGTGCGGGCGGTGCGCCGCGACGGTGGTGGTGGCAACAGTGGTGGTGGCGGCGGTGGTGGCGACGGTGCCGGTACCGACGGCCATGGTCCCGACGACGAGGCCACCACCGGCGCCGACGCCCACCTGCGGGAGGCACTGCTCGCCGTGATCGCGCTGACGCCGTTCTACCGGGCAGACTATCCCGTCCTGCATGGCACGCTCCCGCTCCTCGTGGATGTACTGCGAGGTCAGCGACCCGAGCTGGAAGGCGTGCTCGCACTCGTGGCCCGCGCCCTCGCCCGTGGGGGCGAGGCGTCGGTCAGGCTCGCGCAGGTCACCGGGGCCGCCACCGCGAAAGCCGAAGAGGACCGGCTGTTCTATCAGCTCGGTCGGCTCGTCTCGCTCAACGAGGTGGGCGGGTCGCCGGGGCGGATGGGCCTGTCGGTCGAGGCGTTCCATCTGACGATGGCCGAGCGGGCTGCCTCCACCCCGGGGGCCATGACGGCACTGTCCACCCACGACACCAAACGCGGTGAGGATGTCCGCGCCAGGATCTCCGTACTGTCCCAGGTCCCCGACGAGTGGGCCGGATTCGTCGCGGCGGTGTTCGACGAGTTCCCACCGCCCGCCGAAGACGCCGCGTATTTCCTGTTACAGGTGATCGTGGGCGTGTGGCCGGAGCCGGGCGGCCCGTCCGAGCAGCTTCGCTCGCGACTGCACGCGTACGCCGACAAGGCGATGCGCGAGGCCGCCGTCCATACGACGTGGACCGACCAGGATGCCGGGTTCGAGTCGCGGATGCACCGGTGGATTGACGCGCTGATCGACTCCGGGGCCGGGGCGGTGAGCGCGTTCGTCGAGCGCATCGCGCCTGCCGGTCGGGACAATTCGCTCGTGGCCAAGGCCGTGCAACTGCTGTCGCCCGGCGTGCCGGACGTCTACCAGGGCACGGAGGTCTGGGAGGACTCGCTCGTCGACCCCGACAACCGCCGGTTCGTGGACTTCGGACCGCTGCGGTCGGGGGCGGTCGCGCGGGCCGGGCATCCCAAATTCCTGCTGGTGCGCGAACTCCTGAGGCTGCGGCGCGAGCATCCGGAGGCGATGGCCGGTGGCGCGTACCTGCCGATACCGGTGCACGGCCCGGCCGCCGCCGACGTCGTGGCGTTCCGGCGGTCTCTCGGGCCCGCCGCCGACGGGAGCCGGCCCGCGGTCGGACTCATCGCCCGACTACGCACGGCAGCGAAGGCAGCCGACGAGTTCCTCGGGACGGTCGCCGAGTTGCCCGCGGGTTCGTGGGTGGTGTGCCCCGATGGTGCCGAGATCTCGGGCCGCGTGGACGTGGGTGAGCTGCTGGCTGCGGCCCCTGTCGTCGTCATCGTCCGTCAGTAGGACCGACGGCGCCGAGCCTGCGCCCCCGCAGCGGCTCAGCGCGGCTCGCGGCCCAGCAGCCGGTCGGTCTCGCGCCGCTCCCGCTTGGTCGGCCGGCCGGCGCCCCGATCCCGCCTCGGCTGGGACGCCACGATCTCCCTGGGCGGCGGCGGGGGCGAAAGGTCGATGAAGCAGGTCGCGGCCACCGGCGCCCCCACCCGCTTGCTGACGGTCTCGACCACCTCGAGGATGCGGATCCGCCCCAGCGCGCCCGTGACCTGCACCCGGTCGCCGGGGACCACGCTCTTCGAGGGCTGCACCGCCTCGCCGTTGACCTTGACGTGCCCGCCCCTGCACGCGGCTGCCGCCTTGGTGCGGGACGGGAACAACCGCACCGACCAGGTCCATGCGTCCACCCGAACTCCCATGATCTGAGCGTATCCGTCTGCTCATCACCGGCCCACACGCCGGGCCACCCCCACGTCCCGTCCCGCGTGGGTTTACTCGAGCCAACGCCCTACCCGCGAGACCCATCGGATTGCGGAAAACCTATGGGATCCGATAGGTGCCGAATAACCCGATGGGTGCCGGCTGATGTCGTGGCCAACCGCGGACTCGTAGCAACCTTCAGACGGCACGAGAGCAGGTTCACGAGACGGCGGCGACAGCTCTTGCTCTCACTCGTGGGAGACTGACGTCACAAGTAGCGAACTCCCCTCTGGAGGCCCCGTGTCCGACGCCACCACCAATTTCGAGACCGTCACAGCTCCCGCCATCGACAGCACGACCGACGACGGCGTTGGCTCGGATGCGGCTGCTGTGCTCGAGCGGATCCTCGAGGATCGCCACAGTTGCCGAGCATTCACCCCGGAGCCGGTTCCCGAGGCGACGATCGAGCGGATCCTGCGAATGGCGCAGCGCACCGCGTCGTGGTGTAACTCGCAGGCGTGGCAGATCGACCTGGTGTCAGGTGATGCGACGGCCGCGTTCGGCAAGGCCCTCACGGACTACGTGGTGTCCAGCGACATGCGATCCGATCTCCCGGCACCCGAGCGCTATGACGGCGTGTACGGCGACCGCCGCCGGGCCAGCGGGTACGGGCTCTACTCGGCGCTGGGGATCGAGCGGTCCGATCACGACGCCCGCGCGCGTCAGATGCTCGAGAACTACCGGTTCTTCGGCGCCCCGCACGTCGCCATCATCACGTCCGACGCGGGGCTGGGCACCTACGGCGCGGTGGACTGCGGCGCGTATGTGTCCACGTTCCTGGCGGCGGCGTCATCGCTGGGTGTGGCGACCTGCGCGCAGGCCGCGCTGGCGTTGTACTCGGACGGGGTCCGCGAGCACCTGGGCATTCCGGAGGACCGGCTGATCGTGTGCGGAATCGCGTTCGGCCACGCCGACACCGAGCACCCCGCGAACGCGTTCCGTACCGAGCGTGCCGAGCTCGCGGATGTGGTGCGTCGGCACGACTGAGCCGGGACGGTGACCGGGGCCGTCAGTACCCGATCTGTCCGCGCGGAGAATCCGGCCCCTTGATGCCCTTGCGCACCTTGAGTCCGTAGTAGACGGTGGCGATCCCGGCGAGGATCGCCAGGACGATGAACGAGCTCGCTGCCCAGAAGGCGAGCGGTAGAGACACAACCGTCACGCCCAGCGCGATCGCGGTGTTCCGCGAATTCTTGCGGACCTGCTGCTTCCGGAGCTCGATCGAGTTCGGCTGGTAGGGCTGCATGCTCATGTACTCAGGATTCCATATCCCGGCGCGATACCGCGTTCTCGGTGGTCGCGACCCCTGCGGACTCCCACTCGACGCCCCCGGACGTACGGGCAGCGAGGATCGGTCCGAGCACCTCGAACTCGCCGGCCACGCTCAACCGCACCCGCCGCCCGTAGTCCACATCCAGCACCTGCGCCCCGGCCGCGCGGAGGGCCGACTCGAGTCCACCGGCCACGGCGTGGTCGACCTCGGCGACCCAGGCCGGCGTCTGCACGACCTCCACCACGCGTCCGGCCCGCCACGCCTCGTCCACCGCGTCCGTCACCGCCGCCGCATACGCCCTGGCCAGCCCGCCGGTGCCCAACTTGGTGCCGCCGAACCACCGCACCACCACCGCGCACAGACCGGTCAGCCCGCTGCCACGCAGTACGTCCAGCATGGGGGTTCCCGCGGTCCCGGACGGCTCACCGTCGTCGTTGGACCGCTCGATCCGGCCGGCGCCGTCCACGTCCACCAGGTAGGCGCTGCAGTGATGGCGGGCGGTCGGATACGTGGCCCGGAGCTCGGCGATCACGGCGCGGGCGGCCTCGTCGTCGTCGCACCTGCGCAGTACCGCCACGAACCTGGAGCGTTTCTCCTCGTACTCCCCCGTCACGTCCGATCCGGCGTTGAGGCGGAGAGCGCGGGGCGCGGTCTGGTCCATGCCCCCAGTATCACGGTCCGCACGGAGCCCCGCCCGACCGCCCGCGGCCCCGCACATCCTGCGCGACACTTGCCTACCCTGGGCCGTGTGACCTCCCCGCACCACGCGACCAACTCCCACCGCGATCCCTCGCCCGATCCTCTCGATGACGTCTTCTCGGTCTGGGCGCCGCACGCCCGAGCCGTCGGCCTGGTTCTCGACTCCGCCGACGCCACCCCGATCCCGATGCACCGCACCGACGACGGATGGTGGGCCTCGGACCTGCGCCGCGACGAGGGCAGGGACTACGGGTTCGTGCTGACGGGCGACGACGACGAGGGGAGCCCCGCCCGACCCGACCCGCGATCGACGCGGCAGCCCTCCGGTGTGCACGGGCTGTCACGGGTGCACCGCGTCGACCCGGCGCGCTGGACCGATTCGTCCTGGACGGGGCGGCAGCTGGCCGGGTCGGTGATCTACGAGATGCACGTGGGCACGTTCTCGGCCGGCGGGACCCTGACCAGTGCGATCGAGCATCTGGACGAACTGGTCGCCCTCGGCGTGGACATGGTCGAGGTGATGCCGGTGAACGCCTTCAACGGCGAGCACGGCTGGGGTTACGACGGCGTGGCGTGGTTCGCGGTGCACGAGGCGTACGGCGGGCCGGACGCGTTCCAGGAGTTCGTCGACGCATGTCACGCGCGCGGGCTCGCCGTGTGTCTGGACGTGGTCTACAACCACCTGGGGCCGTCGGGGAACTACCTGCCGGAGTTCGGGCCGTATCTGTCAGCGGCTGACGGACCCTGGGGGTCGGGGCTCAATCTGGACGGCCGGCATTCCGGCGAGGTGCGGCGATACATCATCGACAATGCGCTGCGGTGGTTCGACGAGTTCCATGTGGACGCGTTGCGGCTGGATGCGGTGCATGCCCTGCACGACGGCTCGGCGGTGCACCTGCTCGAAGAGCTGGCAGTGGCGACGGAGTCGCTGTCCACACATCTGGGGCGGCCGTTGTCGCTGGTGGCGGAGTCGGACCGGAACGATCCGCGGACGATCACCGCGCGGGAGGCCGGCGGTCTCGGACTGCACGCCCAGTGGGACGACGACGTGCACCACGCCGTCCACGCCGCGATCTCCGGAGAACGGCAGGGATACTTCTCGGATTTCGGCTCACTCGAGGCGCTGCGTCAGGCGCTGACGGGGGCGTTCGTGCATGCGGGGACGTGGTCGTCGTTCCGGGGCCGGGTGCACGGCCGGCCGGTGGACGTGGATCGCCTTCCGGGATCGCGCTTCGTCGCCTACACGCTCAGCCACGACCAGGTGGGCAACCGCGCGGCCGGCGATCGGCCGTCGATGAGCTTGTCACCGCAGCAACTGTTGGCCAGGGCGGCGATCGTGCTGTGCTCGCCGTTCACCCCGATGCTGTTCCAGGGCGAGGAGTGGGGTGCAGCGACACCCTTCTGCTACTTCTCCTCGCATCCCGAGCCGGAGTTGGCCGAGGCGGTGCGGGGTGGTCGGCGGCGGGAGTTCGCGGCGACGGGCTGGGACCCGGCCGAGGTGGCGGACCCGCAGGACCCGGAGACGTTCCACCGGTCGAAACTCGACCGCGCCGAGCAGACCGCCGAGCCGCACGCCGGGATCCTCCGGGCATACCGGGAGCTGATCGCCCTGCGGCGAGCCGAGCCGGAGCTCAGTGATCCGTGGCTGGGCTCTGTCCGCGTCGAGACGGGAACGGAGGCGGCGGACGACCGGTGGCTCGTCGTTCACCGCGGATCGGTGGCCCTCGTGGTCAATCTGGGTACCGAACGGTGCCGGGTTCCGCTGGACGGCGAGGCGCTGCTGGCCTCGGGAGCGGTCGCCGACACGGACTCGGTGTTCTGCCAGGCGTTCGGATTCGCGGTACTGAAGAAGGACGCCGGCTGATCGACGGGGTACCGCTTCCCGCCGTGCCCCCTCGAGAAGAGTGTTTGGAACATCTCTACTCGCGCAACGTGCGCGCAATGCTCTTCTCGACGAGGGGAGGGCTCGGGAGGACGGTTCAGGTGAGGTACTCGTACGCGGCGGTACCGGGCTCCAGCCGCTCGCATTCGATGCGCGAGGCATCCATCCGCTCGAGGAGGGAGTGCAGGCCCGTCGGCGAGCCGAGTTCGATGCCGACCAGGGCGGCACCGATCTCGCGGTTGTTGCGCTTGAGGTAGTCGAACTGGGTGATGTCGTCCTCCGGGCCGAGCACCTCGTCGAGGAAGCGGCGCAGCTGGCCGGGCTCCTGGGGGAACTTGACCAGGAAGTAGTGCTTGAGCCCCCGGTGGACCAACGAGCGCTCGATGATCTCGCTGTAACGCGAGACGTCGTTGTTCCCGCCGGAGACGATGCAGACGACCGTCGCGCCCTCGTCGATGTCCAGCTGCTCCAGCGCGGTCACGGCGAGAGCCCCGGCGGGCTCGGCGATGACGCCCTCGGTCTGATAGAGGTCGAGCATGGCGGTGCAGACCGCCCCCTCGTCCACCGTGAGGACCCGGATCCGATCCGTCATGGAGGAGATCACCTCGAACGGCAGCTCGCCGAGCCGCGCGACGGAAGCCCCGTCGACAAAGGTGTCGACCGTGTCGAGGGTGACGGGCTCCCCCGCCTCCAGCGCCCGGGTGAGGGAGGGGGCGCCGGCGGGCTCAACCGCGATGATCTTGCAGTCCGGCGCGTATTCGGCCAGATACGTGGCGATCCCCCCGACAAGGCCGCCGCCACCGACCGGTACCACCACGGCGTCGGGCGCCCGGTCGAGCTGCGCGAGGATCTCCGCGGCGATGGTGCCCTGGCCGGCCATGGTCGCGGGGTGGTCGAACGGCGGGACCAGAGTCGCTCCGGTCCGGTCGGCGTCGGCGCACGCGGCTGTCTGGGCGGCGTCGAAGTTCGCGCCGGTCACCACCAGCTCCACCCAGTTGCGGCCGTGGGACAGGATGCGATCACGCTTCTGCTTGGGCGTGTTGTTGGGCACGTAGATGCGCCCGTTGATGCCGAGCACCCGGCAGGCGAACGCCACACCCTGGGCGTGGTTACCGGCACTGGCCGCCACGACCCCGGCGCTGCGCTCGTCCTCGCCCAGTTGCGCCATCAGGTTGTAGGCGCCACGGATCTTGTACGAGCGGACGCCCTGCAGGTCCTCACGCTTGAGCAGGACCCGCGCACCGGTCTGCTCGCTGAGCCGCTCACTGATGTCCAGATCGGTCGACCTGATCACGTCGCCGATCCGCCGGGCGGCGGCGTCGATGTCGTCGGTTGTCACGGCCTGGTCGGTGGCGGCGTCAGTGGAGGTCACGACGACCAGTCTCCCACCGCCACCGTCGCCGCCGCCAACCGGTCAGCCCGTGAGACACCCCGGGCCCAGGAGCGCCTTGAGATCGCCCATGAGCGAGGAGGAGGTCTCGACCCGGAGATGATCGTCGAGCCGCAGCACCGTGGACGAGTCCCCGCTGACCAGCCGCAGGTGAACATCCGACGGACCAGGATGTCGGCCCAGGACTTGCTTGAGCGCGGTGACCGTCTCGATGGTGCACATCCGCGTGGCCAGCGTCAGTGCGAGCGGCGCTCCGTTCCCGCCGACCACCAGGTCCGGCACCTCGAGGGTGTCGCCGAACACCGAGACCCGGTCTTCGCGGATGTTGATACGGGCCTTGACCAGCACCACCGCGTCCTCCGCGATGTCCAGCGCCGCGATCCGGTAGGTCTTGGGGAAGAACAGGACCTCGACGCTCCCGTTGAAGTCCTCGATCGTGACGATCGCCCACGGCTCGCCGTTCTTGTTGACCCGGCGGTCGACGCCCGAGATGATCCCGCCGATCGTCACCGCGGTTCCGTGCGCGAGCTCGCCCTCGTGGATCGTCGCGATGGTCGTGTCTGTCTTGGCCTCGAGTGCGGCTTCGAGTCCGTCGAGCGGGTGCCCGGAGACGTACAGGCCCAGCATCTCGCGTTCCAGCGCGAGCTTCTGCTTGGTGTCCCACTCCTCGTCGGGCACGCGGACGGCGAACACGTCACCGAAACCGTTGTCGGCCCCGGTGTCGTCTCCCCCACCGAACAGGTCGAACTGTCCGACGGCCTCGGCCTTCTTCGTGGACATCACCGACTCGACGGCGTCCGCGTGGACGAGGAACAGGCCCTTGCGCGGATGTTCGAGAGCATCGAACGCGCCGGCCTTGATGAGCGACTCGGTGACCTTCTTGGTGCAGGCCGTCTGGTCGATCTTGGCCAGATAGTCCGAGAAGTCGGTGAACGCGCCCTTCGCCTCGCGTGCGGCGACCACGGACTCCACCACGTGCGCGCCGACATTTCGCACGGCGCCCATGCCGAAGCGGATGTCCGTGCCCACCGAGGCGAAGTTGGTGAGCGAGTCGTTGACCGACGGCGGCAGGACACGGATGCCCATCTGGCGACAGTTGGACAGGTACAGGGCGGCCTTGTCCTTGTCGTCACCCACCGAGGTGAGCAGTGCGGCCATGTATTCGGCCGGATAGTTGGCCTTGAGGTAACCGGTCCAGAAGGAGACCAGGCCGTATCCGGCGGCGTGCGACTTGTTGAACGCGTACGAGGCGAACGGCTCGATGGTGCCCCAGAGGGCGTCCACGGCGTCCTTGGAGAAGCCGCGCTCGAACATGCCGCCGGAGAACTTCTCGTACTCGGCGGCCAGGACCTCGGCCTTCTTCTTACCCATAGCCTTACGGAAGCCGTCGGCTTCGCCGGCCGTGTATCCCGCTAGCTCGCGGGAGATGGCCATGATCTGCTCCTGGTAGACGATCAGACCGTGCGTCTCGCCGAGGATCTCCTTGAGCGGTTCCTCCAACTCGGGGTGGATGGGCACCAGTTCCTGCTTGCCGTTCTTGCGATCGGCGTAGTTCCAGTGCGTCCCCATGCCCATCGGGCCGGGTCGGTACAGGGCGAGGGCGGCCACGATGTCGTTGAAGCCGGTCGGCTTCATCCGCTTGAGCAGCTCGCGCATACCGCCGGAGTCGAGCTGGAACACGCCGAGGGTGTCGCCCCGGGCGAGCAGTTCGTAGGTGGGCAGGTCGTCGGTGCTCAGGGTGTCGAGGTCGATCTCCTCGCCGCGGTTGAGCTTGATGTTCTCCAGACAGTCACCGATCACGGTGAGGTTCCGCAGGCCGAGGAAGTCCATCTTCAGCAGGCCGATGTCCTCACAGGAGGGGTAGTCCCACCCGGTGATGAGGGCCCCGTCCTGTGCGCGCTTCCACATGGGGATCACGTCGAGCAGCGGCTCGGAGGACATGATCACCGCACACGCGTGCACGCCGGCCTGACGGACCATGCCCTCGAAGCCGCGGGCGGTCTCGTAGATCCGCTTGACGTCCGGATCCGTCTCGAGGAGCTGGCGGACCTCGGCCGCCTCGCCGTAACGCTCGTGCCCCGAATCGGTGATGCCGGACAGTGGGATGTCCTTGGCCATGATCGGCGGCGGCAGCGCCTTGGTGATGCGGTCGGCGATCGCGTAACCGGGCTGCCCGAAGTTGACGCGTGCGGCGTCCTTGATGGCGGCCTTGGTCTTGATGGTGCCGAACGTGATGACCTGGGCGATCTTGTCCGCGCCCCATTTGTCGGAGGCGTAGCGGATCATCTCGCCGCGGCGACGATCATCGAAGTCGATGTCGATATCCGGCGCGGACGGTCGCTCCGGATTGAGGAATCTCTCGAACAGCAGACCGTGCTCGATGGGATCGATATTGGTGATCTTGAGCGCATAGGCGACCAGCGCGCCGGCGGCCGAGCCTCGGCCCGGCCCGACCTTGATCCCGATGGAACGGGCGTGCTCGATGAGGTCACCGACCACGAGGAAGTAGCCCGGGTAGCCCTTCCCCTTGATGACCTCGAGCTCGAATTCCGCGCGGTCGATGTACTCCTGCGGTACGCCGTCCGGGAAGCGCCACTGCAGGCCCTTGTGGACCTCCCTGGCCAGCCAGGTGTCCTCCGTCTCGCCCTCCGGCACGGGGAACTTGGGCATACGGTCCTTGGGCGTCCAGATGTCCTCGTAGGACTGCACGCGTTCGGCGATCCACAGCGTGTTGTCACACCCCTGGGGGACCTCGGAGTCCCACTGGGCACGCATCTCCTCGGCGGACTTGAGGAAGTACCCGTCCCCGTCGAACTTGAAGCGGTTCTCGTCGGCCAACGTCTTACCGGTCTGGACGCAGAGCATGGCCTCGTGGGCGTGGGCCTGGTCGCGGGTGACGTAATGGCAGTCGTTGGTGACCAGCGGCGGCATCCCGAGGTCCTTGCCGAGCTTGAGCAGGTCCTCGCGAACCCGACGCTCGATGTCGATCCCGTGGTCCATCAGCTCGAGGAAGAAGTTGTCCTTGCCGAAGATCGACTGCCACTTCTCAGCGGCCTCGTAGGCCTCCTTGATGTGCCCGAGCCGCAGCCGCGTCTGGATCTCACCAGACGGGCAGCCGGAAGTGGCGATGATCCCCTCGGAGTGCTCGGCGAGGATCTCCGCGTCCATACGGGCCCACTTGCCTAGTTGGCCCTCGTAGGAGGCCAGAGAGGACAGCAGGAAGAGGTTGCGCAGACCGGTGGCGTTCTCCGCCACCATCGTCATGTGCGTGTAGGCACCCGAACCGGCGACATCGTCAGCCTTCTGATGCTTCTCGCCCCACAGGACGCGCTTCTTGTTGAAACGTGACTCCGGCGCGACGTAGGCCTCGATACCGATGATCGGCTTGATGCCGGACTTGACGGCCTCCTTGTAGAAGTCCGACGACCCGTACATGTTGCCGTGGTCCGTCATCCCCACCGCGGGCATCCCGAGCCGGGACGCCTCCTTGAACAGGGGATCGATCTGAGCCATCCCGTCGAGCATCGAGAACTCGGTGTGATTGTGCAGATGCACGAACTGGGATCCGCCCACGCAGCATTCCTCCTAGGACTTGTCCGGCCCAGTCTAGGACGGATCTACGACAGCCTTCGACTTGCCGACGTACGCCCTGCGCGGCGACCTCCCTGCCAGCGTGAACGCCACGACCGCTGCCCAGATGAGGGCGAAACCGACCCACTGCACGGCGTCGAGCCGCTCCCCCACGACGATGAGTCCCCACGCCATCTGCAGCGCCGGGACGATGTACTGGAGCATGCCGACGGTGGCCAGGGGGATGCGCTGCGCAGCGAAGGCAAACAGCAGAAGCGGCACCACCGTGACCAGCCCGGAGGCGACGAGCATCGCCGTGTGCCCGGGGCCGAAGCCGGTGAACGTGCCCGCCCCGGTCGCGCCGAGCCAGAGGAGCAGGGCCAGGGCGAGTGGAGCGATCACCGCCACCTCGCCGGTCATGCCGATCACCGGGTCCACCCGCAGCTTCTTCTTGAAGACCCCGTACAGGCCGAAGCTCACCGCGAGAATCACCGAGAGGGTGGGAAAGTGACCGTAGCCGACGGTCAAGACGCCGACGGCGACGACGGCGAGGCCCACGGCCGACCACTGTGGGCGTGTGAGTCGTTCACCGAAGATGACCACCCCGAGCAACACACTCACCAGAGGGTTGATCGTGTATCCGAGGGCCGCCTCCGTGACGCGCCCGGAGTTGACCGTGAACACGTACACGCCCCAGTTGGCGGAGACGAACACCGCGGCGCCGGAGATCCAGACCCACGATGCCCGGTCCACGGCCCGCAGGTCGCGCCAGCGGCGCAGGAGCGTGAGCACGATCGCCATGACGATCAGCGACCACACGATGCGGTTGGCGAGGATCTCCAGGGCGCCCGCGGGTTCGAGGAGCGGGAAAAACGCGGGGAAGAACCCCCACAGGGTGTAGGCGGCCACGCCCGCGGCCATCCCACCGGCGACGGGCTTGTCGACGGCCGCCGGGCCCGTGCTCCCGCTCGCCCGCACTCCTTCATCGCCGCCGCTCACTGCCGACACCTGCTCATTCGCGCCACCTGCTCATCGCCGCAACCATAGCCGCGACACGGTGTCGGCCCGCCCCCGGGAACCGCCCCCGCGGACACCTCCGCCGCGAGCAGGGCCCGCGACTACGGCCGGGCCGCGGTCAGGCGGCCGACGTCGGTCAGGCGGCCGGCCTCAGTCAGGCGGCCGGCGTCGGTCAGGCGGCCGACGTCGGTCAGCTGGCGGGGACAGGAGCACTGTCTGGCAGCGGCGAGGCCGACCGGACGTGCTGCGGCAGAAGCGGCCGCACGGCGAAACGCCCCGACACCGCATCGGCGGGCAGTGCCTCGACCGCCCGGACGCCGGGCCGTCCGGTCACCGCGCGCAATTGCTCGGGCGTACCGCGGACGAGCAGCCCGACGATCGCCGGATCCCCGTCCCGGATCCGCGCGGCGGTCAGCGCGGACGTCTGCGCCCCGCGATCGGCGCCGACGTCTCCGGGCCCCGGCTCGCGACCCGCCCCGAGCCCGCTGACCACCCCGTCCAGGCCGCGACCGAACGCCGGCTCGCGCGAGGACTCCCCCGCCACCGGCTCGGCCAGGACGACCTCGGCCACCGGCATGGCGACGCCCTCCACCGGCACCTGCGCGATCAACCCGGACACGCGCGGCAGGCCCCGCGCGACAGCATCCGCGTCCGCCACCGACCAGGCCTGAGCCGCCGAGACGAGCGCCCAGTGGTCCGTATCGGGATCGGTGGACGGGTCCGGGGAGCCGGTGGTGTCGTCGTCGCGGTGGTCGTCTCCCGCCCCCACGTCGAGCGACGCGGCGGCGCGCTCCAGATACTCGGCCACGGGCTCGCCCGGATCGGGCCCCACGGCGTCACTCATCACGCCCGGCGCGCGCGGCAGTTCGGTGCGCAGCGCGGTGAGGATGGTGACCAGCGCCAGCACGATCACCACCCCCACTCCCGCGACCCTGGCCACCCGCGCGGCGACGGTCATGCCGAGCGCAACACGTCCAGCGCGTGCTGGAGATCGTCGGGGTAGGAGCTGGCGAAGTCGACGCGCGCGCCCGTCCCGGGATGCTCGAAGCCCAGTCCGACCGCGTGCAGCCATTGCCGCTCCAGCCCGAGTCGCGAGGCCAGGACGGGATCCGCGCCATAGGTGAGGTCACCCGCGCACGGATGGTGCAGTGCCGAGAAGTGCACTCGGATCTGGTGCGTGCGACCGGTCTCGAGCTTCACCTCGACGAGGGTGGCGGCCTGGTGCGCCTCGAGGGTGTCGTAGTGGGTGATCGAGTGCTTGCCGTCGGAGGTCACCGCGAAGCGCCAGTCCGACGACGTGTGACGCCCGATGGGCGCGTCGATGGTCCCCGACAGCGGATCGGGGTGCCCCTGGACCAGCGCGTGGTAGGTCTTGTCGACGGTGCGGTCGCGGAACGCGCGCTTGAGAAGGGTGTAGGCGCGCTCGGACGCGGCCACCACCATCAGGCCGGACGTGCCCACGTCGAGGCGGTGGACGATGCCCTTGCGCTCCGGCGGGCCCGAGGTGGAGATGCGGTACCCGGCGGCGGCGAGGCCGCCGATCACGGTGGGACCGGTCCAGCCGACCGAGGCGTGCGCCGCGACGCCGATGGGCTTGTCGACGACGACGATGTCGCTGTCCGAATACAGAACCGTCATGCCCTCGACGGGTTCGGCGACCACCGCGGGCTCGGCCCGGGGTTCGGGCATCTCGACTTCGAGCCAGCTCATCCCGGTGAGCTTGTCCGACTTGCCGACGGTCTGCCCGTCGAGCAGGACCTTGCCCTCCGCGGTGAGGTCTGCCACCGCGGTGCGCGAGATGCCCAGGAGTCGGGAGACGCCGGCGTCGACGCGCATGCCGTCGAGGCCGTCGGGGACGGGGAAGGTGCGGACCTCACCCATCGGTGGTCTTCTCGCCACCGTTGTCGGAGACCGCCGGGCGCTTCGGCCTGTCCGCCCGGTCCGACCGGTCCGAGGCCAGGGTGCCGTCGTAGTCGATGTTGCGGAACACCGCGACGGCGACGACGATCACGCCGGCCACGAGGCACGAGTCGGCCACGTTGAACACGGGCCACCAGCCGACGGACATGAAGTCCACGACATGGCCGCGCAGGACACCCGGGTCGCGCACCAGGCGGTCCACCAGGTTACCGGCGGCACCGCCCATGATCAGGCCCAGCCCCCACGCCCACCAGCGCGAGTGGACCCGGCGCGAGAACCAGATCAGCGCCAGCACCACGACAATCGCGACCACGCTCAGCACCGCCGTCAGTTCGGTGCCCATCGAGAACGCCGCGCCGGGGTTGCGGATGAGCACCAGCCGGACGTTCTCCCCGATGAGCTCGATCGGCCGGCCCGGCTCGAGACCGATCACCGCGAGGACCTTCGCGAGCTGATCGAGGAGCACGACCACCACACCGATCACCAGCATGACCGTCGGCCCTGCCGCGAAGTAGCCCGGCGCCGCGCTCGCGGGTGCCGGGCCGGGCGTGTGCCCCGTCGCGTCCGACCGCGTCTCGTTGGTGTCCGTCATGGGACCCAGTATCCCTGATGACGCCGCCGAGCCGGATGACGCGGGTGGGCCACCCTCTAGGCTCGGTGCCGTGGAACCGCGATCGCACAGTGCCCCCGCCCGCCCCCGCGCCGCCCGCCGTGGCCGTCGACTCCTCGCCTCCACCGTGGCGGCCTCGGCGCTCCTCGGCGCTGCGGCCTGCGGGGATTCCGGGCCCGAGGACCCCTCGACCGGCGCCGGCGGCTCGAGCGTCGCCGCGGACGACCAGTCCCTGGAACCCGAGGCGACGGTCGATCCCGGCCCCGCGCCTGTGGTCGAGGTCCTGGACGCCGGGGCCAGCGAGCGGCGCGTCCTGTCGTACGGGCCCTCCCGCGAGCCGGCGACGGTCGAGGTGTCCCAGTCGGGCACCGCGCGCACCGAGGTGCCGGGCGCCCAGACGCGCGTCGATCAGACCCCCGCGCAGACCCTCACCCTCGAGGGTCGTTCCGAGCCCGACGTGGACGGGGCCCAGCGCGCCGCGGTCACGGTCCGGGAATTCACCTCCACGGACGAGCTGCGTGCCGCCCAGTTCTCCACGGCCCCGGGGTTCACGGCGACATGGACGCGCAGCGCGGACGGCAGCATTCGCGAGCTGGGGCTCGCCGCACCCGTGGACGCCTCCGACGCCGCCCGTGCGGCGGTGGAGATCGCCGCCAACGCCATCTCGGACGCCACCGTGGTCTTCCCCACCGAGGCGATCGGCGAGGGTGCCCGATGGACGGCCACCCGTCAGGTCGACGACGCGGTGGCATCGACGCGCGTCGTGACCTACGAACTCGTCGAGCTCGACGGCGACCTCGCCACCGTCCGAACGGAGACCACCGCCCCGGACGCAGCGGACACCCTGACCGCCCCGGCCCCCGACGGCGGGCCCGGCGTCACCCTCGACGTGGAGACCTACGACATCACCGGCTCCGGCGAGCTGACCGTCGATCTCCGGGCGGCGCTGCCGGTCGACGGAAAGACCGAGTCCTCGACGAGAGCCGTGTACGTCGACCCCGAGACGGGGCAACGTACGACCTTCGACGAGAACTCGGTCCTGGAGTTCCGCAGCGTCGGCTGATCAGGCCGCCGCGCAGGTGGCCGGCGGCTCGAGGCCGGCGTTGGTGATCAGCGCGCAGGCGAAGGACTTCTGGAGCATCCAGTTGCCGCCCTGCTTGATGAACTGGGCCTGGACGTTGATGGGCTCCTGGCCGGGCTGGTTGATCACGGCGTTGGCGATGAGGGTGCCGGGGATATCGCCCTCGGCGACGCCCGTGATCACCACGGAGGCGCCCTGCTGCTCCTTGAGGGCCGCGATCTGGTCGAAGATCTCGGGCGCCTCGGCGCCACCCTCGACCAGGTTGACCTTCTCCTCCACCGGGACGTTCGGATCCGAGGCCTGGTCGAGTAGCACGGTGAGCTCCTCGGCGGTGGGGACCGCCGCCGCCTGCTGTGAGCTCGTGGTGGGTGCCGGGGCGGTCTCCCGGCCGCCGTTGTCGTCACCACCGCAGGCGGCCAGACCGCCCAGGGCGAAAGCGGACAGGGAGACTGCGGCGATGGTCCGTCGAAGACTCACGCGGGGTCCTTTCGTCGAATGTGCGGTTCCGGGTGGACGCTCCGGGCCCGGTGCGGTCCGAGGACCGCGTCACCGGCCCAACGAACACGGAGGTGCCATTGTTCCATCGACAGCGGCCCGGGTGGTTGACGACGGGCCGTGCGACCACCACTGTGGACCGGGTGAACAGCGCCGAGACCAGCACAGATGCCCCCCATGTCGTGATCTGCACCACGGGTGGCACGATCACGGCGTCGACAGCCGCTGACGGCGCGGTCGTCGCCGGGGAGTCGGACGCCGCCACCGAGGCGATGCTCGACGAGCTCCGGGCCGTACTCCCGGGCGGGATCCGGGTGAGCGCGCGACCCGTTCTGGACGGCGACTCGTCGACGTTCGGCCCCGCCGAGTGGGACCTCCTCGTCGCCGCCGTCACCGATGTCCTGGCCGACCCGTCGGTGACCGGGGTGGTGGTCTCCCACGGCACCGACTCGCTGGAGGAATCGGCGATCGCGCTGGATCTCCACCACAGCGATCCCCGCCCCGTGACGCTGACCGGGGCGCAGCTCCCCGCCGATCATCCGGAGGCCGACGGCCCCGCCAACCTGCTCGACGCCGTCCTCCTCGCCGCCGATCCGGTCTCCCGCGGGCTCGGGGTGCTGGTGGTGCTCGGGCGCGCGATCCTGCAGGCCCGGGGGGTGCGCAAGTGGCACACCACCGACCCCGTCGCCTTCGCGCGCAACTCCCCCGAGCAGCCGGTCGAGGACCTGCCGCCCGAGCTCGAGCGCCCGGTGCTCGACGGGCGCGCCCGGTTCGCCGACGTCCGGGTCGACCTGGTGGCCTGCCCGCCCGGGTCAGACGCCGCCGCGCTCCGGGCGTGCGTGGATGCCGGGGCCCGCGGGCTCGTCCTCGAGGGCTCGGGTTCCGGAAACCTGCCCCCGCTCGTGGCGGATGCGGTCGCGGAGCTGACGGACGACCGGCCCGAAATCGTGGTGGTGGCCGGCACCCGCGTTCCGCGGGGGGAGGCGACAGCCACCTACGGCGGGCGCGGCGGCGGTGCCGAACTCGCGAGCCGGGGCGTCCTCTCCGCCGGCTACCTGCGATCGGGACAGGCCCGGGTCCTGCTCGCCGCGCTCCTCAGCGTCACCGAGGCCGGCGACGCCACTTCCGATGGCGAGCGCGCCGCTGCCGCGACCGCGGTGCGGCGGCAGTGGTCCCGGTACCACCTCTACAGCTGACAAGAGCACCGGGCGCGCACCTCGGGACCGCGCGCGACGGAGCGGGACGAAGGCCGCGAGCGGCACGATCGGGCAGACCGGTCGGACGCCGGTCACCACCCGAGGGAATCCAGCGGATCAGCGGGCTCGAGGGCGGGATCGTCGTCGGCGAAGGTGCGCATGCGTCCCGGCCCGGTGGCCGCCGTCTCGAACCGCACCGACACCCGGCCGTGGCCCGAGCCCTGCACCCACCCGTGCCCGAACTCGGGATGCCGCACATCCGACCCGGTGCGGAACCGCTCGTCAGAGTCCTGCCGCCACGCACCGATCGTCGGGACCACGCCGACCGAGCCGCCGTTCTCGGCGCCGGCGCCCGCGAGGTCCCGCCCCACCGTGGTGATCCCGTCCGGCTCGGCGTTCTCGTCCAGCGCGCCGCCCGGCTCCTCCCCCGGGTCCGCGCTCTCGGATGTCACGGTGGTGCCCACCCCGACGATGTCGGGCAGCTCGTCGTCGTCGGATCCTGACCCTCCACCCACGCCTCCACCCGCCCGGTGGTCCGGCACGAACTCCTGCTCGAACAACGCGTCCTGATGGAACTGCGTCAGACCCGAGAGCCCCACGCCGAGCAGGCGGATCGCGCCGAACTCGACGGGGTCCGGGGCCAACGAGCGGGCCACCGAGATGATCGTCTCCAGCGACGTGGTGCCCTGCGGCAGCGTGTACGAGCGGGTGATCGACGTGAAATCGGAACGCTTGACCTTGACCGTCACCGTGCGGGCCGCACGCCCATCCGTGAGCAGGCGGCGGTGCGCGCCTTCCGCGGCCCGGCGTACGGCGGCCACCACCTGGCCGGCCGTGGTGAGGTCGGCGGCGAACGTGCTCTCGGCGCTGATCTGCTTGGCCTCGGCCCGCTCCTCGACGGGGCGGTCGTCGTAACCACGCGCGATGCGGGCGATCGCCGGGCCCACCGTCCGGCCGAGGGCGTGCACGACGTCGTCGTCGTCCATCTCCGCCAGGTCACCGATCGTCGCGATCCCGAACTGCGCGAGCCGCTCCCCCGCCACCGGGCCCACACCCCACAGGCTCCGGGCGGGAAGCGGCCCCAGGACGTCGGCGTGATCGCGGCGCGACACCACCGCGATCCCGTCAGGTTTCGCCAGGTCAGAGGCGATCTTGGCGTACTGCTTGCCGGCCCCCGCACCCACCGACGCCGGTAGCCCTGTGGCCTCGCGGATCGCCGTGCGCAGATCCTGCGCCCAGGCCCGCGTCCGATCGGAGTCCGCGCCGCGGAGCTCCGGGGGTTCGAGGAACGCCTCGTCGACCGACACCTGCTCGACCACCGGGGCGTGCTCGGCGAACACCTCGAACACCCGACGGCTCAGCGCGCGGTACACCGGCATCCGCGGCGGCACGAACACCGCCGACGGACCGACAAGGCGGCGCGCCTGATGCGACGGCATCGCCGACCGGGCACCGAAGGCGCGGGCCTCATACGAGGCGCCTGCCACGACGCCGCGGCCGCCGGTACCGCCGACCAGCACCGGCCGACCCCGAAGGGTCGGCCGGGTGAGCTGCTCACAGGACGCGAAGAACGCATCCATGTCCACGTGCAGGACCCACCGGTCCTGCCCCTCACCCACGAGGGAGTCCGATCAGACCCGAGACAGCGTCATCCTGACGCCCTCGGCGAGCTCGATCGGATCCCCGTCGGCCGAATCCAGGGCGTCGACCACCGCGAAGTCGGTGGCCAGCACCTCGCCCGCGATGAGCTGCGCGTGGCGGTCGGCCCACTCGCGTCGCTCTGCCGGGACCGCCATGCGCACCCGGATACGGTCGGAGATGTCGAGGCCCGCCGCACGGCGCGCCTCCTGCAGTTCGCGGATGCGGTCCTTGGCCCACCCCTCTGCCTCCAGCTCCTCCGTCACCGTGAGGTCCAGGACCACCAGGCCCGCGCCCCCGGGGAGCGCGGCGGTGGACTCGGGGTCGGCGGCCACGAGGCGGTGCTCGAACTCGCCCTCCTCCAGCGGGACACCGCCGGCCGTCACCACGCCGTCGACCTCCGTCCAGTCGCCGGTCTTGGCGGCCTTGATACAGGCCTGGACCTGCTTGCCCAGGCGGGGGCCGGCGGCGCGCGCGTTGACCGCGAGCTCCATCCGACCATGTGCGGCGACATCGCTGGTGAGGACGACGTTCTTGACGTTGACCTCATCAGCGATGATCCCGGTGAACGGCTGCAACCGCTCGGCGTCCGGCATGGCCACGGTGAGAGTGTCGAGCGGCAGTCGCACGCGCAGCTGCTTGGCCTTGCGCACCGAGGACACGGTCGAACACACCGCCCGCACGGCCTCCATCGCCTCGACCAGACCCGGGTCGCGGGGCAGCGAGTCCGCGGCCGGCCAGTCCACCAGGTGTACGGACTCCTCGCCCGTCAGCCCGGTCCAGATCACCTCGGACATCAGCGGCAGCAGCGGGGCCGCCAGACGCATGGTGGTCTCGAGCACCGTGTAGAGCGTCTCGAACGCGTCGCGCGAATCCTGACCGCTGGACTCGCCCGCCCAGAAGCGCGAGCGAGAGCGTCGCACGTACCAGTTGGTCAGGGCGTCGGCGAAGAGGCGCAGCTCGTCGCAGGCCGCCGCGATGTCGGTGATGTCCAGGGCCTCGGTCATGGCGTCGCGCGTCGACGCCAGCCGGGACAGGATGTACCGGTCCAACACATGCTGGGAATCGGTCCGCCAGGTCGCGCGCTCGGAGGCGTACAGCTGGAAGAAGCTGTACGAGTTCCACAGCGGCAGCATCGCCTGGCGCACGCCCTCACGGATGCCCTGCTCGGTCACCACCAGATTGCCACCGCGCAGGATCGGCGAGCTCATGAGGAACCAGCGCATGGCGTCGGAGCCGTCCCGCGAGAACACCTCGTTGACGTCCGGGTAGTTGCCCTTGGACTTGCTCATCTTGAGCCCGTCGTTGCCCAGGACGATGCCGTGGGCGGCGACGTGGGTGAACGCGGGGCGGTCGAACAGCGCCGTGGCCAGGACGTGCATGGTGTAGAACCAGCCGCGGGTCTGGCCGTTGTACTCGACGATGAAGTCGCCCGGGAAGTGGGTCTCGAACCACTCCTTGTTCTCGAACGGGTAGTGGACCTGCGCGAACGGCATGGAGCCGGACTCGAACCAGCAGTCGAATACGTCCGCCACGCGGCGCATCGTGGACCTGCCGGTCGGGTCGTCCGGGTTCGGCCGGGTCAGGTTGTCGATGTACGGGCGGTGCAGGTCGGTCGGTCGCACGCCGAAGTCCCGCTCGAGCTCGTCGAGGGAGCCGTAGACGTCCACGCGCGGGTACGCCGGGTCGTCGGACTCCCACACCGGGATGGGCGCGCCCCAGTAGCGGTTGCGGTTGATGTTCCAGTCTCGGGCGCCCTCGAGCCACTTGCCGAACTGCCCGTCGCGCACGTGCTCGGGCATCCAGGTGATCTGCTCGCGGTTGAGCTCGACCATGCGGTCGCGGAACGCGGTCACCCGGACGAACCACGCGGGCAGCGCCATGTAGATGAGCGGTTGTCCGGAGCGCCACGAGTGCGGGTAGGAGTGCTCGATTGTCTCGTGGCGGATCAGACGGCCGGCGGCCCGCAGGTCGCGCGAGATGGGCGCGTTGGCGTCGAAGACCAGCTGCCCCGCGTACGGCGGCACCTCGGAGGTGAACTTGCCGTCCGGGCCGACGGGGATCACCAGTTCGATCCCGGCGGCACTACAGGTCTCCATGTCCTCCTCACCGAACGCGGGGGCCTGGTGGACGATGCCGGTGCCGGACTCGGTGGTCACGTAATCGGCGGCCAGGACCACGTGGGAGTTCGGGTGCCCGGCGAAGAAGTCGAACGGCGGGGTGTACCGCAGGCCCACGAGTTCGGAGCCCTTGACGGTGGCCACGACCTCGGCGTCCTCACCGAACTCGGCCGCGTAGACAGCACGCCGGGCCTCCGCCAGGACGAAGGTGCGGCCGGCGAACTCACCGGTGGCCACGCGGACCACCGAATAGTCGATGTCCGGGTGCACGGCGGCCGCGAGGTTCGACGGCAGGGTCCACGGGGTGGTGGTCCACACCAGCGCCTCGGCGCCGTGGAACGGGCTGTCCTGCGGGGCCTCGAGCGGCAGACCGACGGTGACGGCCGGGTCCTGGCGCATCTTGTAGGCGTCGTCCAGACGGGTTTCCTGGTTGGACAGCGGCGTCTGCTCGTACCAGGAGTACGGCAGCACGCGGAAGCCCTTGTAGATCAGCCCCTTGTCGTACAGCTGCTTGAACGCCCACAGCACGGACTCGGTGAAGTCGATGTCGAGGGTCTTGTAGTCGTTCTCGAAGTCCACCCAACGGGCCTGACGGTGGACGTACTCCTCCCATTCGTCGGTGTACTGCAGCACCGACTTCTTGCACGCGGCGTTGAACTCGGCCAGACCCATGTCGAGGATCTGCGACTTCTCCGTGATGCCCAGCTGCTTCTCCGCCTCGAGCTCTGCGGGCAGGCCGTGGCAGTCCCAACCGAAGCGGCGGTCGACCTTGTAGCCACGCATGGTGCGGTAGCGCGGGACGACGTCCTTGACGTACCCGGTGAGCAGGTGGCCGTAATGGGGCAGGCCGTTGGCGAACGGGGGCCCGTCGTAGAAGACGTACTCCTCGGCGTCCGCACGGTTGCGGATGGACTCGCGGAAGGTGTCCCGGTCGTCCCAGCGGGCAAGGACCGTCTCTTCGAGCGCGGGGAACGACGGCGACTTCGCCATGCCGCCGCCGGTCAGGTCAAGGATCGGGTACGCGCTACCGGTGACGGCGGTTCCGGGGCTCTCGGCATCCGGGGTCGCGGATTCGGTACTCATCTGGACGGGACTCCTCGCGTACGGGGCCCGCACGAGTTCGCATCCGTGGGGCCGTCAGACCTGCGCTCGGGGACGATCCGGGTGCGACCAGCGCACCCGTCCGCGGTACCACCCCGTTTGACGACGACGACGCGACGCCCACTCGTGGGTCAGGCTGTGACGGGCCTTCCCGTTCGGTTCTACTGAGCCGTCCCGGAACAGGATCGGCCGTTCTTCCGAGCGCTCCCCGGTGATGGCCGGATCAGTGCGCGTCCGGATCGAGGCCGGATAGTTCCAGATCCTACCCGTCGGCGTTGGTGTCCGCCTCTTCCGCGTCAGCGATCGGCGCTTCATCACGACCGCCGCGGCCACGGATCAGGTCGACCAGCAGGAGGAGCAGACCGATCCCACCGACCGCGATGCATGCCCACGCCCACCCGATGTTGCCGGTGGCGACCGCCGCGACGAGGAATGCGAACCCGAGGATCGTCAGTCCGAGTGCGGCGACGAGCATCGTTCCTCCTGGTGCATTGTGGAGCGGGTGTCGGTGGCGGGGACGACGACACCTACCGGCGGTCGTCCACTGCCCTCGAATATACGTCGACCCCCGCACCCTGGGCAGGGGCGGGGGCCGAGGCCTCAGATCACCGGCCGGTCAGCGCGGTGCCCGGATTCCTACTTGCTGTCCTTGTCGGACGCGGAGCTGACGTCACCGGGCGTTGCCGGGGCGGCGGAACCGCTCTTACCCAGCTCATTGAGCTGGTTCTCGAGGTAGCTGGTGAGCCGGCTGCGGTAGTCCTTCTCGAAGGTGCGGAGCTGGTCGATCCGTCCCTCGAGCACGCCGCGCTGCTGGTTGATCGTGGCCATGATCTCGGTGTGCTTGCGCTCGGCGTCGGCCTGCAGGGCGTCGGCCTTGGCCTGCGCCTCCTTGACCTGCTGCTCGGAGCGGGCCTGGGCGTCCTTGACGATCCCGTCGGACTTGTTCTTGGCCTCGCCGAGGATGCGGTCGGCCTCCTTGCGGGCGTCACGGACCATCTTCTCGGAGTCGGACTTGGCGCTGCCGACCAGCCGATCCGACTCGCCGCGGGCCTTGGACATGAGCCCGTCAGACTCCTTCTTGGCCTCGCCGGTGAGACGATCGGCCATCTCCTGCGCCATGGCCAGCACGCGGGCGGCACGCAGGTGGGTGTCGGAGTTGGCCGCGCCCTCGTCTTCCGATCTGCCGAGCGACGGGGTGGCCGCGGCCGGCGTCGCAGCAGGCGTGGGCGCGGGGGCAGCCGGCGCGGCCGGGGCCGCAGCCTGCGGGGCGCTCGGGGCGCCGGAGTCAGCGGAACCCTTGTCGCTCTTGTCGCCGGACTTGCGGGCCTTCTCGAGGTCCTTGCTCAGCTCGTCGACCCGATGACGGAGATCCTCGTTCTCCCCCACGAGTTCCGCGAGCTCCTTCTCGACCAGGTCGAGGAACTGGTCGACCTCGTCCTCGTTATAGCCGCGCTTACCGATCGGCGGCTTGGAGAACGCGACGTTGTGCACATCGGCTGGAGTCAACGGCATGGGATACCCCTCGTGGTCGTCTCGGGTGCCGGTCCGGCGTTTTCGCACCGGACCCACGACATCATTACTACCTTAACGCGTGCCAATCTAGTCACAATCAGCCCGCGCGTCACCATGACCCCGCAGAGACTCAGGCGACGCTGAACATCAGGTACCGCAGGATCACCTGGATCACGATGATGATCACGAACAGTACGAGCACGGAGAGATCCAGCGAGATCTGCCCCAGCCGGACCGGCTTGATCACCTTCCGCAACGCCTTGACCGGCGGATCCGTGAGGGTGAACAGCCACTCCAACATCACGGCGACGAACCCCTTGGGACTCCAGCTACGGGAGAACGAGGCGATCATCTCGACGACGATCCGGGCCAGCAGCAGATACCAGAAGACCTGGGTGGCGATATAGAGGACCAGCAGGATTTCACGCACGACT
Organism: Dietzia sp. NPDC055340; assembly: GCF_053645335.1. Lineage (NCBI taxonomy): Bacteria > Bacillati > Actinomycetota > Actinomycetes > Mycobacteriales > Dietziaceae > Dietzia > Dietzia sp. NPDC055340. Next base: position 80,130 of record NZ_JBSHML010000002.1, read on the forward strand.
CAACCCTACTGTCACCTCGTGGGAACGCGTCGGCCGGCGTCGGTCAGCGACGGAATGCACCGTTGACGGCGTCACGGACCTCGGCCTCGGTGAGGTCCATGCCGGCCGGCTGCAGCAGGAAGGTGCGCTCGCGATCGGCGACCTTCTCCATGCGGCCGTCCAGACCGAAGACGAGCCCGGCGGCGAAGTCGACCATGCGGCGCGCGTCACCGGAGGCCATCGTGGACAGGTCCAGGACCACGGCGCGACCGGCGCGGAAGTGATCACCCAGGCTCTTCCCGTCACCGAAGCCACGGGGACGCTCGACCACGGTCTCGGGCACGGTGACCAGCCCGTCCTCGATGAAGTCCTCCTCGGGGGCGAGGGCGACCGCTCCGCGGGTGGCGGGCACACCGCGCATCGAGGCGCGGGCGCCGGCCTCGGCGGCGTGGTAGCGCCGGGGCCGCGGCGCGACCTCGTCTGCCATGGCCCTGCGGGGGGCGGCGGCCCGATCGTCGATCGGGTCCAACTCCTCGAGGCGGGCACGCGGTGCAGGCTCCTCGGCGTACCGATCCGCGGCGTAGCCGTAATCGTCCCGGCGATCGCGTCCGATCGCGTCCAGGTCATCCATCTCGTGCATCGCGCGAGAGGCCCGGGGGTCGTGGTGCACGGGGCGGTCGTAGTCGTCCAGGTACTCGTCCTCGTACGCCGCGACGGGCGCCATTCCGAAGTACTCCTTGAACCGGGCGATTGCGCTCATCTTCCGGGACCTTCCTGGTAACGGGGTCGTCGCGGGCTAGGCGTCGTGGGAGACGCCTCCCACGAGGTTGGATCTCAAACTACTGGGCGGGGGCCGAGGATCGCCGTTCCGACACGCACGCAGGTCGATCCCGCGGCTATCGCGGCCTCGATGTCTCCGGACATGCCGGCCGAGAACCCGATCGCCCCGGGGTGCGCACGTCGCAGGCCTTCCGCGACCTCCGCGGCATCGGCGAAGTGCGCGGCCGCATCCCCCTCGAGTGGGGGCACCACCATCAGTCCGGAGAGGGTGAGGTGCGCGAGTCCGGCCACGTGGTCGGCGAGCGCGGGCAGGTCCTCTCGCGAGACCCCGCCGCGCGAGGTGTCGCCGTCGAGGCTGAGCTGGAGGAGGACGGGCAGCGGGAGCACGTCGTCACGCTCGTCGGCCAGTCGGGCCCGGCCGCGGTCGAGGCCGCCTGCGACCTTCGCCGAGTGCACGGAGTGGACCCGGTCGGCCCACCCGGCGACCGCGGTCGCCTTGTTGGACTGGATGTTTCCCACCATGTTCCACCGCACCGAGGAAGCGAGCCCGGCGTCGGCCGCCGCGAGGTCGGCGACCTTGGCGGCCGCCTCCTGGACCCGGTTCTCCCCCACGTCGCGCACGCCGAGCCGCGCGAGACGGATCACGTCGTCGACGGGATGGAACTTGGTGACGACGACGAGGTCGACCTCGTCCGTCCGGCCGGCAGCCGCCAGGGCGGCGTCGAGTCGTTCGCGGGTGGCGGCCAGTCGGCTCGCCAGTTCTTCTGTCCGGGGGTCAGTCACGACCACCTACCGATACGCCGACGCAGTGCTGCATGGCCCGTAACCTATCGGAATTACCGTCGGCCCGGCCAGACACGGCGGCCCGGCCAGACACCGCTGCCCGAAGCGGTCGCGATCCTGCAGGCGTCGTCGACACCTAGTCGCGCCAGATGACGGAGGCCTGTCGTCCGGTCCGGCCCTGCCGGCGATAGGAGAACAGGGACTCGTCGGCGATCGTGCACCGCGGATCGGAGTCGACCCTGCTCACGCCGAGTCCGGCGAGCTGCCGGGTGATACCCGCCCGGAGGTCGACCCCGGCGGTGCCGCCGACGGTACGGGTCCGACTGCCGGGCAACGCCGCCTCGACCTCGTCGGCGAGTTCGTCCGGGAGTTCGTAGTGCTCCCCCGCCGCGGCGGGGCCGAGCAGGACCGTGATTCGCTCGGCGCGGGCACCGAGGGAGGTCATGGCCCCGATGAGCGCGGGCACGATCCCACCGACGGCACCGACCCGTCCGGCGTGGACCGCACCGATCACACCGGCCTCGGAGTCCGCGGCCAGCACGGGCACGCAGTCCGCGGTGAGCACGGCCAGGGCCAGACCCGGCTTGTCGGTCACCAGACCGTCGGTGGCGGGGACGGGCCCGCCGGTCGCCCGGGTGACGCGGGCGATGCGGGTGCCGTGGACCTGATCCATCCACACGACATCGGAGGCGGGCAGACCGAGGCGGCGTGCGAGCCGCGCCCGGTTCGCCGCGACCGCCGCGGGGGCGTCGCCGACGTGGTCGCCCAGATTGAACGAGTCGAAATCACCGGTGGACGCGCCGCCACGACGGTCGGTGACCACCCGGCGGACGCGTCCGGTGCTGTGAGATGCCACTATCGGCCTCAGTGCCGCATGAACGGCGGGACGTCGATGTCGTCGTCCTCGTCACGCCGGCGGGACGACGGTGCGGGCGAGGACGAGGCCCCGGCCGAGCCGGCGGACGCCGGGTACGACGGCTCCTCGCGACGGCCGCCACCGAGGGGCGTCGAGCCGAGCTCGGAGGCTCCGCCGGTGTCCCCGGAGGCCCCGGGTACCGCATCCTCGTCGTCGAGATGGTGACGTCCGCGGCGCGGCTGGGCACCGCCCGCGGTGATCGGACGCGATCCGCCCTCGAACCCGGCGGCGATGACGGTCACGCGGACCTCGTCTCCCAGCGAGTCGTCCACGACGGTGCCGAAGATGATGTTGGCGTCCGGGTGTGCCTCCTCCTGCACGAGCGAGGCGGCCTCGTTGATCTCGAACAGTCCCAGGTCACTGCCTCCGGCGATGGACATGAGCACGCCCTTGGCGCCCTCCATCGTGGTCTCGAGAAGCGGCGAGTTGATCGCGGCCTCCGCGGCCTTGAACGCGCGACCCTCCCCCCGTGACGAGCCGATTCCCATGAGGGCACTGCCGGCGCCGGACATGACGCCCTTGACGTCGGCGAAGTCGACGTTGATCACGCCCGGGGTGGTGATGAGGTCGGTGATGCCCTGGACACCGTTGAGCAGGACCTCGTCGGCGGTCTTGAACGCCTCCATCATCGACACCCCCGCGTCGCCCAGCTGGAGGAGACGGTCGTTCGGGATCACGATGAGCGTGTCGCAGGCCTCGCGCAGCTGATCGATGCCGGAGTCGGCCTGGCCGCCGCGACGCTTGCCCTCGAAGGAGAACGGGCGGGTGACCACACCCACGGTGAGCGCGCCGAGCTTGCGCGCGATCGCCGCCACCACGGGCGCGCCACCCGTGCCGGTGCCGCCACCCTCGCCGGCGGTGACGAAGACCATGTCGGCCCCCTTGAGAACCTCTTCGATCTCGTCCTTGTGGTCCTCTGCGGCCTTACGGCCGACCTCCGGGTCGGCGCCGGCACCGAGCCCGCGGGTGAGCTCACGGCCCACGTCGAGCTTGACGTCGGCGTCCGACATGAGCAGGGCCTGCGCATCGGTGTTCACCGCGATGAACTCGACGCCCTTGAGCCCCTCGTCGATCATGCGGTTGACCGCGTTGACGCCACCGCCGCCGATTCCGACGACCTTGATGACTGCGAGGTAGTTATGCGGTGAGCTCATCGAGGCCCGGCCTTCCTTTGGGGGTGTCGTGCTCGGTTGCGTGCTGTCTCGACGAAAGTTCTGTGAACCTGAAGTCTCACCCTCTAGTTGAGGGTTAAACTTGCTGGTCAGAGGCCTTTTCCGCCGTCGGATCACACGGTAGGGGCAGCAGCCCCGTGCGTCCACGAAGCGCGCGGGCGTGTCGTGTCGACCGGTACGTGAAGGGGTCGTCCGGCCGGCTAGCGGGAGGTCGGCAGCGCCGGATTGGAGACGTTCCAGGTCTCGCCGGGCTGCTCGAGCACCATCTGCAGGGCGATCGCCTTCTCCTGGTCGCGGCCCGCCGCGCCCCATTCGACGATCCGGCCGTCCCCGAGCGTCAGGACGATCGAGGCCGGGGTGTCCACCTCGACCGCGGTGATCTCCTGTCCGGCCGTGCCCCGGACCGCGTCGAACACGGTCGCCAGGTCACGCACGATCCCCGGCAGGTTGCTCTGCGCCTCCTCGCCCACGGTCAGCAGCGGCGTTCCCGGCGGCGCCTCCCCCTCACCGAAGTCGATGCCCTGGGCGTCCACCAGATGCTGTGCGCCGTCGACGCCCACCACCACCAGGGCGGTCCGCTCGACCAGTTCGATCCGTAGGGCCGACGGGTAGTCGCGCGTCACCGTCACCTGGTCGACCCGGGGGATCCCCGCGACCCGGCGGGCCACCGCGTGGGTGTCCACCTGTAGCAGCGGGGTCCCGGGGGCCACCGCGGCACGCTCCACGACGACCTCCCCGGGGATGGTCTGCGGTCCGTTGACGTTGACCTCGCGCACCGCGAACACCGGGAGGAAGTACATGGCGATGTACGCGATGAGAATGACGACCAGGGCCACACCGAGCCCGATGTAGATGCGGTTGGTCCGGCGACGTCGACGCCGCAGCCTGGCGCGGACGGCCGGATCGGAGTGACGGACACGCTCGTCGGACTCGCGAACGGCGGCCGCGTCCCGGTGGCGGTCGGGGTCGTCGGTCAGCGGGCCCTCCCGTCCGGGATCAGGCCGGTCGACGGGGTCGTCGGTCACCGTCCGGTCCCCCTCACGACCCCTGCCCGGCGCCGGCGACGATGCGCGGGCCGAGCGTGGTGATGTCGCCGGCGCCGAGTGTGAACACCACATCGTCCGGGGCCAGCAGGCCGGTGACGGTGGACAGGGCCTCGTCGAGGTCGGCGGCCCTGTGCACGGGCGCGGTGACGTGACGGGTGATGAGCCCCGCGTCGACGCCGGGCTCGGGCTGCTCCCGGGCGCCGTAGACCTCGAGCACGACCACCTCGTCCGCCAGCGACAGCGCCCGGCCGAACTCCTCTGCGAAGATCCGCGTCCGCGAGTACAGGTGGGGCTGGAACACGGCCACGAGGCGTCCGCCGTCTGTCTCGACGATCTCGCGTGCCGCGCCGAGAACCGCGGTCACCTCGGTGGGATGGTGCGCGTAGTCGTCGAAGACGCGCGCCCGGCCGCCGTCCACCCGCGCCTCGCCCTTGGGCTCGAACCGGCGCCCCACTCCCCCGAATCCGGACAGCCCCGCCAGGAAGCCCTCGAGGTCGAATCGGTCGTGACCCGTCACCTCACGTGCGGCCAGCAGTGCGGCGAGTGCGTTGAGCGCCATGTGCTCGCCCGGCGTACCCACGTGCAGTTCGCGCCGGACCTCACCGTCGAGGGTGAGCCCGGCGCGGGCGCCGGTCGAGTCGACCGTGACCGTGTCGAGCGCGGCGGCGACGGGGAGGCCGGTGGCCGGGCCGGTGGTGGTGCGGTATCCCAGTACGCGCACGCCGGCCGCGGCGGCGCGGCGGGCGCGCTCGGTCGCGCCCTCGTCGTCGAGGCACACCACGAGCGCACCTGACGCGGGGATGCGGGCGAGGAAGGTGTCGAACACCTCGAAGTAGGCCTCGGCGGTCCCGAAGTGGTCGAGGTGGTCGGGTTCGGCGTTGGTGAGGATCACCACGTCGGGGTCGTAATGCACCAACGAACCGTCGGACTCGTCGGCCTCGGCGACGAACACCGGGTCCGCGCCGCCCCGGGCGTTGGTACCGAACTGCAGGACCGTTCCGCCCACGGCGAAGGACGGATCCGATCCGGCCGCGGCCATCCCCGCGATGAGCATCGAGGTGGTCGAGGTCTTACCGTGGGTCCCGCACACCATGATCGACCGGCCCGAGCGCGCCAGCTGCCCGAGCACCTGGGAGCGGGTCACCACGGGGATGCCGGCCGCACGGGCCGCGACGAGTTCGGGGTTGTCCGCGGGGATCGCGGCCTTGGAGACCACCACGATCTCGGGGGCCTGCCCCAGCGCGCCGAGCGCGTCACGGTGGTGGCCGACGCGGACCACCGCGCCCCGATCCCCGAGCGAGCGCAGCTCGACCGAGTCGCGCGCATCGCTGCCCGACACCGCCACTCCGTGGTCGAGCAGGATGCGGGCGACGGCGGACATGCCGGCGCCGCCGATCCCGATCATGTGCACGCGGTTCAGGACCGCGGGGACCGCGGCGTGGGCGGCGGGGATGTCGGTCACCGGGCGGCCTTTCCGGCGGCGTCGAGCGCGGCCCGGGCCACGACCTCCGCCGCGTTTCGGGAGCCGCCGCTGACGGCGGCCACGGACATCGCGTCGAGCCGGTTGCGGTCGAGTACGAGCGGCAACACCGTCGCCCGCAGGTAGTCGGGGCTCAGGTCGGTGTCGTCGACCATCAGGGAGCCACCGCCGGCGACGAGGTCCCGCGCGTTCAGCGCCTGCTCGCCGTTGCCGTGGGGCAGCGGGACGAACACGGCGGGCAGCCCGACGGCCGAGACCTCGGCCACGGTGATCGCGCCGGAGCGGCACAGGATGAGGTCGGCGGCGGCGTACGCGAGGTCCATGCGGTCCAGGTACGGCACCGTCACGTACGGCGCGCCGGCTCCGGTCACGGTCGGTGCGTCGTCGACGTTCTTCGGGCCCACCGCGTGGAGCACGCTGACGCCGGCGGCGGAGAACTCCTCCGCGACCGCGGACATCGCCGTGTTGAGCGAGCGGGCGCCCTGGGAACCGCCGACCACCAGCAGGGTCGGTGCGTCCGGGTCGAGGCCGAAGGCCTGACGCGCCTCGGCGCGCAGCTCCCGACGGGCGAGATTCGCGACCGACTGTCTGACGGGGTTACCGACCACCCGGGCATCGAGCCCCGAGTCGGTCACGGCCGCGAGCGTCGCCTCGGCGTACCGGGCGCCGAGCTTGTTGGCGATCCCGGCGCGGGCGTTGGCCTCGTGCACGACGATCGGCACCCGCCGGCCGCGACCGGCGAGCGGCCCGGCGGCGAGGTAGACCGGCACGCAGGCGTAGCCGCCGAATCCCACTACGACGTCGGCCTCGGTCCGGCGCAGCATCGCGCGCGCGCCGCGGACGGCCCTGAAGAGCCGCCCGGGCAGCCGGAACAGGTCGCCGTTGACGCGCCGCGGGAGCGGGACCGGGTCCACGAGTTCGAGGGGCACGCCGCGCTGGGGGACGATCTCGGTCTCCAGCCCGCGAGGGGTGCCGACCGCGGTGACACGGGCGGCGGGGTCCAGGACGGTGACGGCCTCGCCCACCGCGAGGGCGGGTTCGATGTGGCCGGCGGTCCCGCCGCCGACCACCAGGACCGAGGGCCCGCGTGTCGTACTCGTATTCATCGCTCCCTACCGCGGTGGATCGGACTTGGTCTGGGGGTCCCCGGGGTCGGCCGGGCGCCGGGGTCGGTGGCACGTCGCGGCTGGCGACGCTCCTCGTCGCGACCGCGCACGGGGCGCGCGTTGCGGCCGGTCATGGCGGTAGCGCCGCGCCGACGGTCGCGGGCGGCGTCGCCGGGTATCGGCATCGTCTCGTACGCCGGCGCCCGCGGCGCGCCGCGGGGTGGCCTGGGCACCGGGGCCGGCTCCGCCACGCGACGGCCGCCCCCGCTCCTGCGCGGCGCCGGGCCGCCGGGCCCGGAGGCCGGCCGGCGGGTCACCGGCTCGCCGTAGCGGCGGGCGCCCTCGCTGGAACGACCGGGGGCCGCCGAGGCGGGTACCGGACGCTCCGGGGTGTAGGGCTGCGGGTCTGGAAGAGAGAATCGACGACGACGGCGACGCTGCGGCGACGAGAGGATCGCGGAGATCGCCTCCGGCTCGTGCCGTGCACAGTTGGCCAGCAGACCGAGTGAGGTCAGGGTGACGACCGCCGAGGTGCCGCCGTTGGAGATGAGCGGCAGCTGCAGGCCGGTCACGGGCAGCAGGCCCACCACGTAGCCGATGTTGATGAACGCCTGCAGGACGATCGTCGCCGTGATGGTGCCTGCGAGCAGCCGACGGAACGGGTCGACCGACCGCATCGCGATCCGCATTCCGGCCCAGCCGAGCGTGAGGTACAGGGAGACCACGACCGCCGCGCCGAACCAGCCGAGCTCCTCGCCGATGATCGCGAAGATGAAGTCGTTCGTCGCCTCGGGCAGGTAGAACCACTTCGCACTGGACTGCCCCAACCCCACGCCGAACAGTCCGCCGTCGGCGAGGGAGAGCATGCCCTGATACGACTGGTAGGCCGCGCCCTGGGGGTTGGAGAAGTCGCCCCGGAGGGTGTCGATGTAGGTGCGGATCCGCTCGAAGCGGTAGGCGAACGTCACTGCGGACACCGCGAACAGGACGACGCCCAGTGCGATGACCAACAAGAAGTGTCGCGACGGGTACCCGGAGAACCACAGGACGCACAGGAACGCGACGGTCACCGCGGTCGCCATGCCCAGGTCTGGAGCCGCCAGCACCAGACCGGCCACCACCACGAAGCCGACCACCGCCGGGAACAGCAGGTCCAGCCAGTACCCCGTCCGGATGCGCTTGGCGACCACCGAGGACGCCCAGATGATGAACGCGAACTTGGCGATCTCGGCGGGCTGGATGGAGAAGAACCCCAGGTTGATCCAACCGCGCGAGCCGTTGATCTCGGACCCGATGCCCGGGATGAGTACCGCCACGAGCAGGCCGATCGAGACCAGCAGCATCGGCGTCCCCAACCTGCGTAACAGGTCGAAGCGCATCCGCAGCGCCGCCGCGAACCCGACCGAGCCGATGACCACAAACATCGCCTGCCGCAGGAAGATGTCGAACGGGGTGCCGCCGCCGGAGAAGGCGAGCACGTTCGAGCTGGACAGCACCATGCCGAGCCCGATCACGGTGAGCAGTGCCGTGACCACCATGACCACGTGGTACGAGGTCAGCGGAGCACGGTTGATCGCCACCAGCGGCGCGGCGATGCGGCCGAGCAGGTCAGGACGGGCCTCACGGTCATCGACGTCGCCGGTGGGCCTGTCGGCGGCGCGGTCGGCGTCGGTGCCGGGGCGTCGCCCACGGCGAGCGGGGTTCTCCAGTGCCATGCCCTACCTCCCGGCCACGCGGCCCACGGCGAGGACGAAGCTGCGCCCGCGGTGGCCGTAGTCGGTGAACATGTCCATCGACGCGGCTGCGGGGGCGAGCAACACCGTGTCGCCACCTGTGGCCATCCGTGCGGCCTCCGCGACCGCGCGGTCCATCGTCTGCTGCGGCTCGTCGGGAACCGCGACGACGCCATCGTCCCCTGATTCCAGCTGCACGACGGGCACGTCGGGCGCGTGTCGGGCCAATGCCTCCGCGATCCGGCCGCGATCACGGCCGATCAGCACGACACCGCGCAGCACATGCGCGACCTCGGCCACGAGCGGTTCGACGTCGGCGCCCTTGAGCAGGCCACCGGCGATCCACACCCGCCGCCCGCCCGCGAGCAGCGACGTGCGCGCCGCGTGGGGGTTGGTGGCCTTCGAGTCGTCCACGTAGTGCACGCCGTCGATCGTCTCGACCGGCGCCGCGCGGTGGGCGCCCACCTCGAACGCACGCAGGGCCGCGGCGACATGCTCCGGACGCGCCCCCACGGACAGCGCCACCGCCGAGGCGGCGAGCGCGTCGAGTACGCCCGCGGGGCCCGCCGGGGACACGTCGGCGGCCGGTAGGAGCGGGACGGGGTCGACGGTCTCGTCGTCGTCACCCCGGTGTGTCCCGAGACATGCGCTGAGGATCCCGTCCGTCACGCCCAGTTCGCCCGGCGCCGGTGCGCCCAGGCGCACCCCGATGTGCGTTGCCGCGGGCGCGTCGGCGAGCAGACGCGCGGCGATCTCGTCGTCGGCGCCGGCGATCGCCACGCGACCGGTGAGGACCTGCGCCTTAGCCGCGGCGTAGGCCGCCATCGACCCGTGCCAGTCCAGATGGTCCTCGGCCACGTTGAGCACCACGCCCACGTCCGGGCGGCAACTCGGCGCCCAGTGGAGTTGGAAGCTCGACAGCTCGGCGGCGAGCACGGCCACACGCGGTTCGGCGAGTAGCACGTCGGTCACCGGCAGGCCGATGTTCCCGCACGCGCGGGCGGCCATCCCTGCCTCGAGGCAGATCGCCTCGAGCATCGCGGTGGTGGTGGTCTTGCCGTTGGTTCCGGTCACGGCGAGCCACGTGCGGCGCGGGCCGAACAGCTCCGCGGCGTCGGCACGCCACGCCAGTTCCACGTCTCCCCACACCGGCACCCCCGACTCGGCGGCGGCGACCAACAACGGGGAGTCCGGACGCCACCCGGGGCTGGTCACGACCAGCTCCACGGGGCTCCGTCCGTCGCCGACGGCGAGCAGCTCGGCGGCGCGGTCGAGGTCGACCCCCGCGCACGTCACGCCCTCGGGCAGCGCCGCGCGAAGGCGCTCGATCGCCTCGGGCCGTGAATCGGCGACCACCGGGTCGGCACCCAGGGCGTCGAGGATCCGCACCGCACCGGGTCCGGACACACCGGCGCCCAGCACCAGCACCCGGGCGCCGGTCAGCGCGCGCACATCGATCTCGGCCACGGCCGTCATCTCCCCGACACCCCTCACACCGACGCCGCGAGCCAGTCGCCGTAGAACAGTGCGATCGCCAGGCCGCACGAGATCGCGACCAGGAGCCAGAACCGGATGGTCACCGTGGTCTCGGCCCATCCACCGTTCTCGAAGTGGTGGTGGATGGGGGTCATGCGGAACGGTCGGCGCCCCGTGGTCCGGAACGCGATCACCTGGATGAGGACCGAGACGAACTCGATGACGAACACCGCGCCCACCACGACCATGAGCAGCTCGGTGCGCGAGACCACCGAGACGCCGGCGACGATGCCACCGAGGAACATCGACCCGGTGTCGCCCATGAAGATCTTGGCCGGGGCCGCGTTCCACCACAGGAAGCCGAGGCAGGCGCCGAGCGCCGCCGAACACACCACGGCGATGTCGAGGGGGTCACGGACCTGGTAACAGCCCGACAGGTCCACGCCCTCCGCGGTGGAGAAGCAGGAGTATCGGAATTGCCAGAAACTGAACACGACGTAGGTGCCCATGACCATGGCCATCGAGCCCGCCGCCAGACCGTCCAGGCCGTCGGTGAAGTTGACCGCGTTGGACCAGCCGTAGACGAGGACGACGATGAAGACCAGGAACACGACGAACGGGAAAGTGACCGCGACGAAGTCCCGCACATAGCTCAGGGACTGGCTGGCCGGGGTGAGCCCGTCGGCGTTCCGGAACTGCAGCACGAGGATGCCGAACGCGACCGCGGCCAGGACCTGACCCGCCGTCTTGGACAGGATGCCCAGGCCCTTGTTCTGGCGCTTGAACACCTTGAGGCCGTCGTCGATCATCCCGACGACGGCCAGTGCGGTGGCGAGTCCGAGGATCAGCAGGCCGGAGGCGGTGAAGCCGCCGCCACCCACCGTCACCTGGCCGACGATGCCGGCCACGATGTACCCGAGCCACACCGCGGTCAGGATCGCTAGACCGCCCATGTTCGGCGTCCCGCGCTTGCTCATGTGGGACTTCGGGCCCTCGAGCCGGATCTCCTGGCCGTACCCGTGGCGGCGGAAGTAGATGATGAGCAGCGGAGTGAGGAAGATGCTCACGACGAACGCCACGACGCCGGCGACCATGATCTGTGTCACTGCTGGTTCTCCTCACCACGCGCCGCGAGCACATGCTCGGCGACACCCCACAAACCGACGGCCGACGAGGCCTTGACCAACACGATGTCCCCCGGGGCCAGGCGTTCGTCCAGGATCGCCGATGCCTCCTCGGCGGTGGCGACGTGGTCCGCCTCCGAACCCCACGAGCCCTCCTGCACCGCGCCCTGGAACATTGCCCGCTGCGGGCGGCCATGGCCGACGACGACGAGCTGGGACACATCGAGCCGGACCAGGAACCGGCCCACCAGATCGTGCTCGATCACCGAGTCGTCGCCGAGTTCCGCCATCTCACCCAGAACGGCCCAGGTACGGCGGTGGCCGCCGCCCGAGCGGGCCATCACGGCCAGGGACTTCAGCGCGGCCCGCATCGAGTCGGGGTTGGCGTTGTACGAATCGTTGATGACCGTGACGCCGTCAGCGGTCACCCGGACGTCCATCCGGCGTTCCGAGGCGGCCTCGGCGGTCCCGAGTGCGGCGGCGACCCGGTCGACACCCATCCCGCAGGCCAGGCCGACGGCGGCCGCGGACAGCGCGTTGCCGACCTGGTGTTCGCCGTGCACCCGGAGTGCGACGTCGGCCTCACCCTGCGGGGTGATCAGCCGGAAGGACGCGCGGGCCTCGTCGTCGAGGGACACCCGCTCGGCGCGCACGTCCGCCGACGACCCGAGGCCCACCCGGACGACGTCCGCGGACGTGCGGGACGCCATCGCGGAGACACGCTCGTCGTCGTCGTTCAGTACGGCGACACCACCGTCGGCGGCGGACGGGAGCGCCTCGACGAGCTCCCCCTTGGTCGCCGCGATGACGTCGCGCGAGCCGAACTCCCCCAGGTGGGCCGTTCCCACGTTGAGCACGACCCCCACCCGCGGCGGGGCGATGGCCGCGAGCTCGGTGATGTTGCCCGGGGCCCGGGCGCTGAGCTCGAGGACCAGGAAGTCGGTCGACTCGTCCGCACGCAGCGCGGTCCACGGGTGGCCGATCTCGTTGTTGAACGAGCCGGGCGGGGCGACCACGGTGCCCGCCGCCGTGAGCACGGCCCCGATGAGGTCCTTGGTGCTGGTCTTGCCGGACGAGCCGGTCACCCCGACCACGGTGAGACCGTGCTCGGCGACCAGCCGCTCGACGCTGGCGCGGGCCAGCGAACCGAGCGCCGCCAGCACCGCCGCCCCGGAGCCGTCGGTGTCGGCGGCCAGCGCCATGGCGTTGGTCTCACGCCGATTGACCTGCGGCACCACGATCTGTGGTCCCCCCGCACCGTCGACCTCTCTGGCCACCAGCGCCGCGGCCGCCCCCGATCGCAGGGCGCGCGCGACGAAATCGTGGCCGTCGACCCGCTCGCCGGGAAGGGCCAGGAACAGCCCGCCCTCTGCGACGCGCCTGGAGTCGAACTCGACGGTTCCGGTGACGGCAGTGGACGGGGCACCTCCGACCAATCGACCACCGACGATCTCGGTGATCTCACCGAGGGTGAGGTCGATCATGACGTGCTGTCCTCCGTCTCGCCCTCATGGGCGGTGTATCCAAGGCGTCTGACGAGTTCCTCCGCCGCCCGGGCGCGGTCGTCGAACGGGTACACGGTCCCGTTGATCTCCTGGCCCGTCTCGTGGCCCTTGCCGGCGATCACCACGATGTCTCCCGTGCGGGCCCAGTCGATCGCCGTCCCGATGGCGGCGCCGCGGTCGCCGATCTCCCGCACCAGCGTGTGTTCCCCGGCGGCGGATTCGGCGCCCGCCCGGACGGCGGCCCGGATCGACGCCGGGTCCTCGGTGCGCGGATTGTCATCGGTGACCACCACCAGGTCGGCGATGTCCGCTGCCGCCGCGCCCATCAGCTCGCGCTTTCCGGCGTCGCGGTCGCCTCCCGCACCGAGCACCACAGCGATCCGCCCCGTGGTCTGGGCGCGGACGGATTTGAGGACGGCGGCCACCGCCCCGGGCTTGTGGGCGTAGTCCACGAGGACGCGGAAGTCCTGCCCGCGGACCACCGGCTCGAGGCGGCCGGGGACCCGGACCTGCGTCAGCCCGACCGCCGCGGTCCGCACATCGACACCGAGCGCGTCGACGATCGCGAGCGCGACCAGTGCGTTGGCCACGTTGAAGCGCCCGAGGATCGGGAGCTCCACCTCCGTGGTGAACCCGCCCGGTCCGTGGACGGTGAACGTCTGGGTGCCGTACTCGGTGGTGACGGACTCCCCGGCCGTCCAGTCCGCGTCCGCCCCCGGCTCGGCCGAGACCGTCACGGCATCCGGGCGCATCTCCTTGAGACGGCGCCCCCAGTCGTCGTCGATCACCACGACCGCCTTCACGGCCGGCTTGACGGCGGAGCCGGGGTCCGCGGCTGCGTCGAAAAGCCGGCACTTGGCCCGGAAGTAGTCCTCCATATCCGGATGGAAATCGAGGTGGTCCTGCGAGAGGTTGAGGAACGCGCCGACCTCGAATCGGGTCCCGTCGACGCGGCCGAGACGCAGTGCGTGGCTCGAGACCTCGGCGGCCACCGCGCGGGCCCCCTCGGCGCGCATCCGGGAGAGCAGTGCCTGGAACTCAGGCGCCTCCGGGGTGGTAAGGCGGCTCGGGAGCACCCGATCGGCCACCCGGCTGCCGGTGGTCCCGATGAGTCCGGCGACGGCCCCGCTGCCCAGCAGCGCGGCCTCCACGAGATAGGAGGTCGTGGTCTTGCCGGAGGTGCCGGTGATCCCCACGACGTCGAGCTCGGCCGACGGGTCTCCGGCCACCAGTGCGGAGGCGGCGCCCAGCACCGAGCGGGGCTCGGGGTGGACGAGCACCGGCAGCTGCCCCGCGACGGCCGACAGGATCGCGATGCCCTCCGGGTCGGTCAGGATCGCGGAGGCCCCCGCTTCGATGGCGGTGGCACCGAACGAGGCGCCATGGACCCGGGCGCCGGGCAGTGCCGCGAACAGGACCCCGGGCCCCGCATCCTGGGCCCGGATGGCGGCGCCGACCAGGTCGACGTCGGCACCGTCCCTGTCGCCGAGTACCGCGGCATCCACCGCGTCGGCCAACTGTGCGGCTGTGATCATCGCCTGTTCTCGCCTTGCCTTCCTTGCTCGCGCCCTCCCGTGAACTCGCTACACGCTACCCTGCCGCGCTGCGGTCACTGCGCCTGCAGGATCAGTTCGCGGGCAGGCGCGGACGGCGGGATATTGTCCCTGTTGACCAGCCACGAGGCGATGTCGTGGAACAACGGTGCGGCGGAGGCGCCGAGTGCCCCACGCTGCGGCGCGTCGAGCATGATCGCGATCACATACTCGGGGTCGTCGGCCGGCAGGATCCCCGCGAAGGTGATCCAGTACCGCGAGTTGGAGTAGCAGGAGCAACCGGGATCGATCTGCTGGGCGGTTCCGGTCTTGCCACTGATCTGATAGCCGGCGAGAGCGGCCTGCGGGCCCGTGCCGGCCTGAGCACCCGGACCCGACTGGACGACCGCGCGGAACATGTCCCGCACGGTGCGGGCCGTCTCCTCGCTCACCACCCGCACCCCCTCGGGGCGCTCGGTCTGCACAGCGGCACCGTCAGGGCCGACCTGCTCTGCCACGATCCGGGGCGGGACCCGCACGCCGTCGTTGGCGATGGCCTGGTAGATTCCCGCCATCTGCAGGGTGGTCATGGACAGGCCCTGGCCGATCGGGAGGTTGGCGAACGTGCCGCCCTGCCAGTTCTGCAGGTCCGGCACGAGCCCCTCTGACTCTCCGGCGAGCGCGATCCCCGTCCGCTGGCCGAGCCCGAACTTCTCCAGGTACTCGGAGAACGGCTGCTTGCCCACCCGCTGGGCGAGCATCAGCGTACCGACGTTGGAGGACTTACCGAAGATCCCGGTGGTCGTATACGGGGTCGGGCCGTGCTCCCACGCGTCGGCGACCGTGACGCCCTCCATGCTGATGCTGCCGTCGACGGAGTGGACCTCGTCGGGGTCGGTCAGGCCGGCCTCGATCGCCGCGGCGGCGGTGATGATCTTCTGGACCGAGCCGGGTTCGAACGGCGAGGTGATCGCCGGGTTGCCGAGGTCGGCCCCGCGCTCGAGTTCGGTCCCGATCCCCACGGCCGGGTTGAAGGTGTTGTCGTTGGCCATCGCCCGGACCTCACCGGTGTGGGCGTCCAGGACGACGGCGGAGGCGTTCTCGGCGCCGGACGAGTCCTTGGCGGACTGGATGGCCTTCTGCACGTGCCACTGGAGGTCAGCATCGAGGGTGAGTCGGACGGTGTCGCCGTCCCGGGGTTCGGAGACGTTGCGCAGCGTGCCCGGGATGACCGTGTTGTCCTGGGCCCGGTCGAACGTCTGGCGCCCGTCCTCGCCGTCGAGGGCGTCGTTGAAATACGCCTCGATCCCCTGCAGTCCGATGAGCTTGCCCTCGTCGCTCTTCGTCGTGGCCCCCACGACGTTGGCACCGAGCGAGCCGCCCGGGTACTCACGGATGTCCACGCGCTCGGCGCCGATCATCGGGAACTTCTTGGTGATCTCGTTGGCCTGCGTGACGTCCACATTGCGGACCAGGTAGGTGAAGCCGCCGCCCGAATCGAGCTTGGCCTCGATCTCGTCCCGGTCGACGGAGTCACCGAGGACCTTCTCGAACTCGTCGGCGATGTCGTCGACCAGCTCGTCCCAGCCGGGCTTGGTGCTGTCGAGCTTGCGCCGCTCCTCGGCGTTGGCCTCCTCCACCTTCGGCTGGATGGACAGATCGCGTGCCTCGCGGGTGAAGGCGATCGGGTCGCCGCTGACATCCACGATCGAGCCGCGGGTGGCAGGCAGCACCTGGTGCACCTGCCGCTGGCTCTCCGCGCGGGCGGCCAGTTCCGTGCCGCCGATCGTCTGCACCCACAGCAACTTGACCAGGGCGACCACCATGATGATGGCGAACAGCGTCCGCATGAACGTGAACCGCCCATCGGTGGAGGCGGTGGTGCGGATCCGTCCGGACCGGTTCGGTGGCCGCCCGGTTCCCGGCGGCACGCCGCGCGGGGCGCCTGAGGGGCCCCCTCGGCCCGTTCCCGGGGTGCGTCGGTCGGTCATCGAGAGGCCTTTCGGGTTCTGTCGGTCAGAAGGGCTGTCCGGGCACGGGGGCCAGGGTGGCGACGTCGCCGGTGGTCGGCGCGGGCGCGGGGGCATCCGGTTGTGGCGCGGGCTCCGCCGGTGCGGCGGGGGCCTGCGGGACGGGGTCGGCCACGGGTGCCGGAGCCGGTGCCGCGAGCGGCGCCGGCGGGCCGGACATCGGCGGGTACGGGACGGGCGAGACCCCTCGGGGTGCACGGTCCTGGGGGGCCTGGGCGGGTGGTGCGTCGAAGCCGTCGCGTTCCGACGTCTTCGGCGGCTCGGACGCTACCGGAGCAGGTTGGAGCGGCTTGATCGGCGCGCCGAGCTTCGCCTCGGGCTCACCGACGATCTGGATGACCCCGTCCGACCCCCTGGTGAGGATCGGCGCGCTCGCGACCCCGACCATGCCGAGCTTCTCTGCACGTTGCGCCAGAACCTCCGCCGACCGGGCACGCTCGTTGGAGGCCTGGAGCGACTCCATCCGTTCGACCAGTTCGACGTTGGCGTCACGGGCGTTCTTGAGGTCGTAGGTGTCCTGGGTGGTCTGCGCGGACAGGAGGAGGGTGCCTCCGACGCCGGCGCCGATGACGAGGAGGAGTACGACGACGAAGGGCACTCTCGCGGCGAGTTCAGCTGCGCTGAGCCGTTCAGCGGGGACGACGACGGTGCGTCGACCGCGGACCGAGCGGGTGACCGGCTTGCGCTGCAGACCGACTGCGCGCCTCGCCGGTGCCGGTCCGTCGAGCTCAGGTCCAGCGGGTGCCGGGGCCGCGGTCCGGGTATCGGCTCCGGCCGTGTCGATGGTGCTCGTCATGGGATTCTCCCGTCGATTCGCCGGACGCATCGCACTCGGACCGAGGCCGAACGCGGGTTGTGATCGATTTCCGTCGGTGACGCCTTCTCCGCTCCACGGGTGACGGCTGCGAACTCCGGGCCGTGGCCCGGCAGCTCGACCGGAAGCCCTGCCGGGGTCCGGGACGCGGTCCGCGTGGACAGTTCGCGCTTGACGATCTTGTCCTCCAGCGAGTGGTAGGCCATGAACACGGCACGGCCTCCCCCGCGGAGGAGGTCGAGATACCCGGGTACGGCGTTCTCCACCGCCTCCAGCTCGGCGTTGACCTCGATCCGCAGCGCCTGGAAGACGCGCTTGCCCGGGTGTCCGCCGGTCCGACGCGCCCCCTGCGGGATGGTGTCGTAGAGCAACTCCACGAGCTCGGAACTGGTGCGTAGAGGGTCGGTGTCGCGACGGCGGACGATCGCGGCGGCGATCTGACGTGCGAAGCGCTCTTCGCCGTAGACGCGGAAGATCCGCGCCAGGTCGTCACGCGGATAGTCGGCCAGGATGTCGGCCGCGGTGGGCCCCGTCGTGGGATCCATCCTCATGTCGAGCGGCGCATCGACGGAGTATGCGAAGCCGCGGTCCGCCACGTCGAGCTGCATCGATGAGACCCCGAAGTCCAGCAGGATGCCGTCGATCACCGGACCGGCGTCATCCCTGGAATCTGCCGGGAGTGCGGCCAGCACCGCGTCGAAGTCGTCGAAACGAGCGTGCACCGGTGTGAACCGGTCACGGAAGGCGGTGAGCCGGCGGGTGGCCATGTCGAGCGCGGCCGGGTCGCGGTCGACCCCGAGCACCCGAAGGGTCTCGAACTCCGCGAGGAGATGGGAGGTGTGTCCGCCGAGCCCGAGCGTGCCGTCCACGATCACGGGACGGCGCTCCTCGGTGGTGGCGGCGTCGACGACGGGACGGAAGAGCTCGATGGTCCGCGCGAGGAAGACGGGAACATGCCCTGAGCGCGCGTCGTCGCGGTCGGCATCGGGCTCTGTTGCCATCTCGCCTCCTCGCATCCGGAATGGGTGTGCGCTCCGGTTGTGGTGGAGCCCCCTGGTCCCCGTCCGGTACCCACCTGGCGTTGGGGAAGTACGTCAGGGTGGTGCCGGGCAGGGGCCGGGGGGCTCCGTCCGTCGTGCGGTCGTTCCTCTTCTCGTGCCCTCTCCCCCGGATCAGAATTCGATCCCGAGGGAGGTGCCCTCCATCTCGGAGAACACGGGCAGGTTCTCTTCGCTGTAGCGGTCCCACGCGTCGGCGTCCCAGACCTCGAGACGCTCCCCGAGACCGTTGACGACGCAGTCTTTTCCGAGACCCGCGTACTTCCGCTGACTCGCCGGGATGGAGATCCGCCCCTGCGAGTCCAACTGCTGAACTTCCGCGCCGCTCACCAGGAGCCGGAAGAACGCCATGTGCCTCTCACTGAGGTTGGCGGTCGGCCGGACCTTTCTGACCAGTGCGTCGAACTCGTCTTCCGGGAAAACCGACAGCGTGTTGGTGAACCACCCACACACGACCACCCCGTCCGCCAGACCAGGCCTGAATCTGGCAGGGATCGTCAGTCGCCCCTTGTCGTCGAGCTTGGGACGGTGGGTCCCGTACCCGACAAAGGCTCGTTCGCGTCCGGAGTCGACGGGATCGGTGTCGGTCACCCGCCACCTCCTGGGGTTCAGGCCCTTCGATCTCCTTGCGTGCCCCACTGTACCCCACAATGCCCCACAAACAAGGCCTGAGCCCCACTTCGCCCCACTGGCGTGGGTAACCGCAGTTCACAACGCTAATTTTCTCGAAGCCCGTCTGCGGCGCCCGGCTGCGATCACGGCGACCGCAGCCAGAATCACGCTCCAGGAGTGACGAAAGGGACTGGAGCGACAATAAGGGCCTGTCGGGACATCAAGCGTGGGAGGAAGTGGGGAGGCGGGGCGGGCGCCCCGGAACCCCAGGTCAGGGCCCTTTTCTGGACTCTCGGTACCCGGGCCCCCGGTTGACACAAAATGGCGTGCATCGCCGCACGCCGGGGTGATGTCATCCGACCCGGCCGGCGACTGCTAGGGCCCACTCCGCCAGCTCACCCCGCCTGCTTGGTGCGGCCACAACTGCGGGGCCACTCCTCCCGGCACCGCGGTGACCTGCGGAATCAGCAGGAGACCACGCGCGCGTGATGCGCTACTTCTGTGCCCTCTCAACACGTACGCCGGGATGCGAGATGAAGCGGGTATCCGCCAGGTGGGGCTCGGTGGGGGCGGCCACGACCCGGGGCAGACTCCGCCCGGTGGGGATGAGTGGGGCAATCGTCGGCCGAGTGGGGACGCATGGGGCGTTCCCCGGCCGAGTGGGGACGCGTGGGGCGCAACCTCCGCTGCGGGCCGGGATCGGCATCCTCCTGCGCCGCCGCAACGGTCAGTAGCGGGGTTCGGCAACAGAAAGGAGGGGCGAGCGCGACTGCGCTCACCCCTCCCTGGAGGGTATTCCGGCGGCTATGGGCCCTGCTCGAAGCGACGGCGGAAACGGTCCTCCATGCGAGTGGAGTACGACCGGCCGTCTCCCCCGCCGGAGGACGAAGCCCGGCCGCCACCCGGCATGCGGGGGCCGCCGGCCTTCTTCGGACCGGCGGCAGTCGGCCCCGGCCTGGAACGGAGCGCGAGAACCCCCGCGGCGAACATCACGAGAAAACCGACGAGGCTGAGGACCGGGAAGCCTCCGGGCTTGAAATCGAGTGCCAGACCGCCGACGAGGAGGGCCACACCGAGGATGCCGAGTCCCACGACGAGTCCGGTGGGACGACGAACGCCGGTCGCGCCGGTCTTGCGAACGGACGACGCGAACTTCGGGTCGTCGGCGTAGAGCGCGCTCTCAATCTCTTTGAGCATGCGCTGCTCGTGCTCGGACAGGGGCACTTCGACCTCCTTCATGTGCTCGCGTAGACGAGCGCGGCCGGCTAAGTCGGTACGTACCGACCGGTTCGGGAATCAGCCGGTCAAGGCTCTCCCCATCATACGAGGGCAACGCCGTGCTGACCACTGGGATTCCCGGGAAGCACCGGAATCCCCCCGGCCGGCGCACTCGACCGATCAGGCAGCAGGACCGAGAACCCCCAGCCGCTGGTCCACCAGATCAAGAAAGCGGCCGACCGCCCACAGGAAATCATCGGCCATCCGGGGCTGCACAGTCCGAGGTAGTCCGTCCTCGACGGCGGCCGCCAGCGACGAGTATCCCCCGAACGCGGCCGCCCACTCACTCATCTCGGGCACTTCGACGGCGAGCCTGTGCCAGACGTCGGACGGGCCACGCTTCCTCGCGCCGGGGATGAGTAGCGCACCTGCGGCGGAGCGCGCGGCGCGGTACGCCTCCAGAAACCGGTCCCCGGGCGTGACGGCGGATATCGCCCGGCCACGAT
Source organism: Dietzia sp. NPDC055340 (assembly GCF_053645335.1). Classification (NCBI taxonomy): domain Bacteria; kingdom Bacillati; phylum Actinomycetota; class Actinomycetes; order Mycobacteriales; family Dietziaceae; genus Dietzia; species Dietzia sp. NPDC055340. The sequence continues at coordinate 101,000 of NZ_JBSHML010000002.1, forward strand.
GCGACTCGGCTCGTTCGGCCCTCCCCAGAGACACCCGGGTGCAGCCTGCGCCGGCGACCCTCAATCCGGTGACCTTCTCCATGCCCACTGCACCACCCATCTCTGCCGTCTCTCCGCTTATGTCCGCACGCTATCGCCGGGGTACGACACAACCCGGGGCGCGCGACGCACGCTCGTGGTGAGATGGAGCGGATGGATACGGTGATCACCCGGCTCGACGCGGCCGACTTCAGAGATCGACTTCCCGAGGCGCTCGGGGTCTACGTCGACGCGATGGGCTACCCACCCCAGGTGATCCGCTCGCGGGCTGCGGCGTGGTTGGAGCACAGTCGCCGCGACGGCTGGTCCGGCGTGGCCGCGTTCGAAACCCCCAGGCGGCGGCTGCTCGGGCCGTCGCGGGGGCCGCTGATCGCCATCTGTTACGGCTACCGTGGCGCCCCCGGCCAATGGTGGTACGAGCAGGTCTCACGGGGTCTCCGGGGGCGGGACGGCTCACTGCCGGAGGACTACGTGGAACTGACCGAGCTTCACGTCGCACCCTCCCACCAGGGCAGAGGAATCGGCACGGCCCTTCTACGGGAGTTCCTCTCCGACCGCCCCGAGAGCACGGTCCTGCTGTCGACCCCCGAGGTCGAGGATGAGAGCAACGGGGCATGGAGGCTGTACCGCTCACTGGGGTTCGGTGACGTGCTGAGGTCATACCGCTTCGACGGCGACGCCCGGCCGTTCGCGGTGCTCTCCCGTCCCCTCCCTCTGCCCGAGCAGGAGGACTGAGTTGTCCACCGGTCATGACGTGGTGGTGATCGGTTCCGGCCACAACGGACTGGTCTGCGCCGCCTACCTCGCCGCTGCCGGTCTCGATGTCCACGTGGTGGAGAAGGACACGGTGATCGGTGGCGCGACGTCGACCGTCGAGCGCTACCCGGGTCATCTCACCGATCGCGGCTCGTCGGCGCATCTGATGATCCGCCACACGAGCATCCCCGAGGAGCTCGATCTCGCCTCGCACGGTCTGCACTACGTCGACTGCGATCCCTGGGGCTTCGCGCCGGCGCCGCCCGGGACGGACGAACCGCCGATCGTCTTCCATCGCGACCTCGACGCGACCTGCGCGAGCATCACCGAAGCCTGCGGAACGGCTGACGCACAGGCGTACCGCGCGTTCGTCAGTCGGTGGGAGGTGCTGGCCGGGCGGATGATGAAGGGCTTCGCGGTGCGACCGAGTGCTGCGGGCCTGGGTTCGGCGTTCCTCGGAGTGGAGGACTTCCGGGATCCCTTCGGGGCTGTCCAGACATTCCTGTCGTCGGGGGACGCGCTCCTCGACGCCACTTTCACCTCGGAGCGGCTGAAGGCCGCTCTCTCGTGGTTCGGGGCGCAGTCCGGTCCCCCGATGTCGCATCCGGCCACGGCCCCGATGATCGGGTTCGCCGCACTGATGCACACGATCCCACCGGGCCGGGCGATTGGTGGCTCCGGAGCCCTGGCCGATGCCCTCGCCTCGGTCATCCGCACGAATGGCGGCGCCATCACCGCCGGCGCCGGCGCAGCCGCGATCCGCCGGTCCGGACGCGGATGGCGCGTGGAGACCGAGGGGGGCCTCACGCTCTCCTGCTCCACCGTCGTGTCGGCCTGCCACGTCCACACCACGCTCGACCTCCTCACTGACGTGCTCCCGGCCTCGACGCTGGACGCCTGGCGGAGGCGGATCCGCCCCGGGTTCGGGCTGGGCATGGTCGTCAGGCTCGGCACCACCGACCTGCCGCGGTACCCCGGTGTCCCCGTCGAATCGAGCGCTCGCGGCCTCCAGTTCCTGGTGACGGATCGTCGCCACCTGGACCGTCGCCACGGTGTCGCCGCGGCCGGCGGGCTGGACGCGGACCCCGCGGTCCTCGCGATGAGTTTCAGCTCGCTCGATCCGTCACTCGCCCCCGAGGGCCGACACGAACTGACGTTGTGGTCGCAGTGGCACCCCCGCCACCTCGCGGACGGCCGGTCCTGGGCGGCGGCCGGCCCGGACGAAGCCGACCGGATCATCGCGGCTGCGGACCGGTTCGCGCCCGGGCTGGCCGACTCGGTCGTCCACCGCCACGTCCAGACCCCCGAGGATCTCGAACGCGAACTGGGCTTGATCGGCGGAAACGTGATGCACGTCGAGATGTCGCTGGATCAGATGTTGCCCATGCGTCCCCATCCGGACCTGCGCGGCTACGCGGTACCGGGGGCTGACGGCGTCTTCCTGGCGGGTGCATCGACCCATCCCGGTGGCGGTGTCATCGGGACCAGCGGCCGGACGGTCGCTCGGCTTGTCGGTCGGCGACTCGGCACGTCGACACGCCGCCGCCGCGGGGCACGGGCAGAATGACGGACGTGACCGAACCTCATCCGACCGCTACCGCACACGCCGCCGGTGGACGTAGCTCCCTGGCCCGGCGGCTGGCCGGTGTCACGGCACTGGTCACGATGCTGTTCGTCCTCACCGGATGCCTCCAGCTCAACGCGCAGATGAGCGTCCGGAAGGATGACACGGTCTCCGGCCGGATACTCATCGCCGCCGATCAGCCCGCGCAGGCCGCCGCACTGGAGCGACTGGGCACGCCGTCCGGTCTCGAGCAGAAGGTCCGGATCACCCCGTACTCGGCGGACGGATTCACCGGCAGGGAGATCTACTTCACCCAGTTGACCTTCGCCGAGATGGACACCCTCTCGCTCGCGGTGGACATCGAAGGGGCGCGCCCCTATTCCATGAGCTTCCGCCGCAGCGGTGACACCGTATCGTTCAGCGGCTCCGTGGACCTGTCGGGGCTCCCCGCCGATCGTGCGGAGTCGGCCACCACACGGGTCGATCTGACCTTCCCCAACCGCATCAGCGAGACGAACGGGACGATCGGGACCGGGAACTCCGTCAGCTGGACGCCGGCGCCGGGGTCCATCACACGGATGCAGGCGTCATCCTCCTACCCGGACCCCGCCGCGCGCGGATTCGCCGTGTGGATGATCGTTGGCATCGGCGCGGCGCTTCTGGTGTCGATCGGCACGGTGCTCGCCGCCCGCACCTCGAGGGCTCGCACGGACCGGCTGTCGCGCTGACCACTGCCTACGGGACGACAACAGCGCCGCGCCGGTCCGACCGGCGCGGCGCTCCTGTGGATGCGGGTGTCGGGGGTCAGGCGGTGCCGATCGAGGCGCCCACCGCGGGCACCATCGACAGGTTGGCCAGGACCTCGTGCGTGGCCCGCGAGAAGTTCAGGGTGTTGAAGTGCAGGCAGGGCACGCCTTCGGCGATCAGGCGCTCGCAGAGCTGCGTCGCGAACCCGATCCCCACCTCACGCACGGCGGCCCGGTTCTCCTCGGGGCCGTCACCGGCCGCGAGCCGGAGCTGCTCCGCCAATCCGGTCGGCAGTTCGCAGCCGGACAACTCCACCATGCGGCGCACCACCCGGAGACTCGTGACCGGCATCAGCCCGGGGATGATCGGCTTGGCACCCTGCTCCGGGTCGGCCTCGACGACTCGATCACGCAGCCGCAGGTAGTCGTCGACATCCCAGAACATCTGGGTGATCGAATACTCCGCCCCGGCACGCAACTTGCCGACCAGCACCTCCGTGTCGTGGTCCAGGTCGCGGGCGCGGTAATGCCCTTCCGGGAACGACGCCACGCCCACATGGAAATCGCCCACCTCGTGGATGAGACGGACCAGTTCCTCCGCGTAATGCAGACCCTCGGGGTGCGCTGCCCACTCCCCCAGCGGGTCCCCGGGCGGGTCCCCCCGGAGGGCCAGGATGTTGGAGACCCCGACCTCGCCGTACACGCGGATCATCTCGCGCAACTCGTCGACGGTGTGTCCGACGGCGGTGAGGTGCGCGATGGGCACGATGTCGGTCTCGCGGACGATGCGCTCAACCACTCGAACCGTGCGATCGCGCGTCGAGCCGCCGGCGCCATAGGTGACGGAGGCGAACGCCGCCCCGAGCTCGGAGAACACTGAGGCGGCACGCCAGAGCCGCTCCTCCGCCGCTTCATCGCGAGGCGGGTAGAACTCCACGGAGAACGGAACCCTGGGGGTGGTGGAAGCGGCGATGCGCTCCACGATGCACGGGTGCCGGCTGCCGTCCGTCGGGTCGAAGTCGGAGAGCTGGGTCACCGGACCAGCGTAGCCCGACACGTGCCCGGGACTGTTTCCGCCCGGAGACTAGGATTGACGACGACGAGGGCGACCGGACCGGACGCCCGGAAGGGATGGTGCCCGTTGGCCCCGACGACTCGCCCCGACGACGGAGACCGCGTCCTCACAGCGCTCCGCCGGCATCTCGACGGGCGGCGCGAGGTCGTGGCCGGTGTGGATGACCGGGTGGACCGTCTGGCCGGCCTCCTGTCGGACTTCGTGACCGACGGCGGCAAGCGGATGCGTCCGCGGTTCGCGCTGGCCGGATGGACCGCGGCCGCCGCCGACGGAGCAGCGGTCCCCGATGCGGTCGTGACCGCGTGCGCCGCCCTCGAACTCATCCAGGCATGCGCGCTGGTGCACGACGACATCGTCGACGCCTCCGACACCCGCCGCGGTCGGCCCACCATCCACCGCACCGCCGAGGCGCTGCACCGCGATTCCGGATGGGACGGCGATGCCGAGCGTTACGGGATCTCCCAGGCGATCCTCATCGGCGATCTGGCTCTGGCCTGGGCCGACGAGATGTTCGTTACCTCGGGCGTCAACCCCGGTGCGCTGTCCCGTGCGCTCGTTCCCTGGTACGCGATGAAGACCGAGGTCCTGTCCGGGCAGATGCTCGACATCCTCGCCGAGGCCTCCGGCGCGACCGACGAGGTCACCCCCGCTCGCGTCAATCGGTTCAAGACCGCCGCGTACACCGTTGAACGCCCGCTACACATCGGAGCCGAGCTGGCCGGCGCCGGGCCGGAGACGATCGCGGCGCTCCGCGAGTTCGGCGTGGCCGTGGGCCAGGCGTTCCAACTCCGCGATGACATGCTCGGCGTCTTCGGCGACCCGGAGATCACCGGTAAGCCGTCGGGCGATGACCTCCGTGAGGGCAAGCGCACCCTCCTCTTGGCCCGTGCCACAACCCTCTCCGCCAAAGACGACGCGGACTTCCTCCTCGGTGTGCTCGGGACCGAGATCGACGCAGCCCGGCTGGACCGGGCCCGCCGCATCCTCGTGGATTCCGGTGCGGTGGCCTCCGTCGAGGCCGAGATCGACACACTGACCACCCGTGCGCTGCACGCCATCGACACCGCCGCGATCACCAACCGGGGCCGGGAGAACCTGCGCGACCTGGCCGCGGCCGCCACCCGTCGGCAGGCGTGATCGTGCCCTCGGCCAACGAGCCCGACCCGGTGAACGGGACCTGGGCGCAGGCGTTGTCGTCGTCGTCATCCGAGTCGTCGGGCACGACATCGTCGGGAGCGGCACCGTCGGGAGCGGCGCCGTCGGCCACGAGGTCGGGATCCCGCCTCGCCGGACTCGCGGGCGCGACCTCCCGCTCGGCGCGTGCGGCGTTCTCCGGCCCCTCGGGGCCCGCCCTGTGGCGCGGCATCGTGGGATCGGTCGTCCTCACCATCGCCGGCTTCGGCGTGGGCGCCGTCCCCGTCGACGGCGGGCCCGCCGTCGCTCTGGGACTGCCCGGCCTGACCTTCGGCCACGGCGCGACCCTCGCGATGATCCTCTGCTGGCTGGGCGTGGCGCTGCTGGTCACCTCCTGGCTCGCGCTCGGACCCCGCGCGGTGGCGGGGCGTCTACCCGTCCGGGACGCCGCGTGGGCCACGGCGCTGTGGTCTCTGCCCATGCTCCCCGCGATCCCGCTGTTCAGCCGCGACGCCTGGTCCTACCTCGCGCAGGGCGCCATGACCGGCGCCGGCGTGGACCCCTACGAGTTCGGCCCCGAAGCCAACCCCGGCCCTTTCACCACCGAGGTCAGTCCCGACTGGCAGTCCACCCCCACGCCCTACGGCCCTCTACATCTGTCGTTGATGCGCATCGTCGTGGCGATGTCCGGCGGGCACCCGGCTGTCGGCATCCTGATCCTCCGGGTACTCGTCCTGGTCTTCGTCGCCGCAATGCTCGTGCTCATCGTGGCAGCCGCCCGCCGCATCGGCGTCAACGCCGGTGCGGCCGTATGGATGGCGGGCGCCTCGCCGCTGACCGTGATCCACCTGTCCGGCGGGCTCCACAACGAGGTCTTCCCGCTCGTCGCGTGCCTCGGCGCGGTGGTCCTCACCCTCGATCGACGTTATGCCTGGGCCGGGGTGGCGGTCGGATTGGCGGTCGCGTTCAAGGCCACCGCGGTGATCGTCGCCCCGTTCCTGCTGTGGATCGCCCTCGACGGTCGCCGCACCTCCCCCGCGCCGGGGAGGCCGGGCCGGCCGGGCATGCGCCCGCTCGTTGGCGCGATCACCGACACGGCGCTCGCGGCGGCGGTGGCCGCCATCGTCTTCGTACTGGCGACCATCGCCTCCGGCACCGGGTTCGGATGGGTGAACGCGATCTCGGTCTCCGACCGCGTCATCAACTACCTCAGTGCCCCCACCGCGGTGGCGCACCTCGTCCACGCGCTACCCGGCACCCCCGGCTTCGCCGACATCCTCGCGGTCTCCCGCGATGCCGGGCGGGTCGTCCTGGCCCTGACCCTGATCGCGATCTGGTGGTTCAGCCGCCGCGACACCCGCTCGGCGCTACGCGGCATCCTCGTGGGATTGCTGGCGTTCGTGGTCCTGAACTCGCTGGCCTGGCCGTGGTACCACGTCTGGGTGACGGCGTTCTGGTTCCTCGGCCGTCCCGGGCCGCGGACGACCACAGCAGCCGTGGGCGCCACGGTATTCCTCCTCATGGCGATCGGCCCCAACGGCTCGACGAGTCTCTACAGCCCCGCCATCGCCGGGGCCGCGATCGCCGCTTCTCTCGCCGCCTGCTGGTGGTGGTGGCGCGCAACCGCAGACAGTAGAAGTCCCGACGTCAGAACGCCATCGCCTGAGCGCGCCTCATGACCTCACGCGCCGCGTGACCATGCAGGGCGTCAGCCGGCCGGCCCGGAAGTGACTCGTCCTCCTCGAACAGCCACTGCAGGATCTCGGTATCGCCGAATCCCCCGTCTCTGAGGACCGCCACGAGACCAGGGAGGAAGCGCACCACCTGGTCGTCGTCGAAAAAGACCTCCGGCACCACCACGACGCCCGCGCGACGGACGGCGATCAGCGCCCCCTCGCGAAGCAGGTCGTGCACCCGGGTGACCGGGATTCCCAACCTCTCGGACACGTCGGGCAGGTTGACGGTCTCGACGTCGGCGGACAAGACGTCGTCACAGTGCGGAACTTTACTCACGCTCACCAGGTTAGTCGTCCGCCGCTCGTCGGGCACCACCGCGGCCGACTCCCCGCCGGACATACCGCTCGGGAGGCTGGAGGGGCAGAATGGACTGTATGAGCACTCTTGACGGGCAGATTCCACGGCCGGGCGCCCTGCTCGACGGGCGATACCGGCTGGATGCCGTGATCGCCCGCGGCGGCATGTCGACCGTCCATCTGGCCACGGATGAGCGGCTCGACCGTCACGTGGCCGTCAAGCTACTCGACCCGACCCTCGCGGGCGATCGCGCGTTCGTCGACCGCTTCACCCTCGAGGCGCGGTCCGCCGCCCGGCTGTCCGACCCGGGCATCGTTCAGGTCTTCGACCAGGGCGTCGAGGGCGATACCGCGTTCCTCGTCATGGAGCTCGTGCCCGGCGGCACCCTGCGCGAACTGCTCGACGAGCGCGGTCCCATGCCGCCGTACGCCGCCGCAGCGGTGCTGCGCCCGCTGCTCGGAGCGCTCCGCGAGGCCCACGAGGCCGGCCTGGTCCACCGCGACATCAAGCCGGAGAACGTCCTGATCTCCACCAACGGCTCCGTCAAACTCGCCGACTTCGGGTTGGTCCGCGCGGTCGCCGAGTCGCGGGCCACCTCGAGCAGCGTGGTCATGGGCACCGCCGCCTACCTCTCGCCCGAACAGATCTCCGGTGCCGACACCGACGGCCGCTCCGACCTCTACTCCCTGGGCGTGCTGGCCTACGAGATGCTCACCGGTGAGCCGCCGTTCAGCGGGGACAACAACATCGCCGTGGCCTACCGGCGCCTCGACACGGACGTCCCCTCCCCCTCCGACCAGGCTGACAGCGTGGCGGAGGATCTCGACCACCTGATCCTGCGCGCCACCCGGCGCAGCCCCCAGGATCGGTACGCCGACGCCGGCGAGATGATCAGCGACCTCGACCGGGCCGCGCGCGAGGGCCGGTTCCCGGAATACGTGGTCCCGGCGCCGCGGCAGTCGTCGTGGTCGCGGGCCCGGGCCAACGCCGCGCGGTCGGCTCCCGGTAGCGAGTCCGAGTTCGACGCCGCGGACCGCGAGAGCGGCGAGGCCCTCCGGCGGGCCGGCGGGCCCGTTCCCACACGCGTGGAGACCAGGGCGGTCCCGGCGCCCGAGGGACAGCCTCACGGCGATCAGCCCAGGGACGGCCCGCCGCCCGTGGCACCCGCCCCCGGGCAACCCCAGCACTGGCACGGCGCGGGCGCGGGCCCCTACCCCCCGGGCGAACTCGAGGTCGCACCGGGGCGGGATGAGATCCGGCCCCGGCGGTCACGGGGACTGTTATGGCTCATCGTGGTGCTGGCCGCCGCCATCGGTGTCGCCGTGGCGGGGTGGTGGCTCGGGTCGGGACGCTTCGTCGAGGTCCCGTCCGTGCAGGGCATGTCCGTGGGGCAGGCCACGGAGGCGGTCACCGCGGTCGGGTTGACGGCGGCGACCCGCGACGCGTTCAGCAACGACATACCGCCGGACGCGCTCGTGGGCACCGACCCCGGTACCGGGGAACGCGTCGTGCGCGGCGACACCGTCGACCTGCTGGTGTCCGTGGGGCGACCGGTGGTGCCCGACGTGGGGGCCGATCGGACCGTCGAGGCGGTGTCGGCGATGTTGCGCGAGCATTCTCTGGAACCCATGGCCGGGCAGACCACCCATTCCAATTCGGTGCCGATCGGCCAGGTGGTGTCGCTGGAGCCGGGCTCGGGTACGACCGTCGACGTGGGGACCCGGGTCGAGATGCTCACGAGCGCCGGGCCGGCGCCGGTGACCGTGCCGGACGTGGTCGGGCTCGAGGAGGATCAGGCGCGGGCCGCTCTCGAGGGGGCGGGCCTCACCGTGTCGAACGTGAAGAGGATCTACGACGGTGAGGTGGACAGCGGCCTGGCCGTGGGCACCGACCCGGACGCCGGCGAGGACGTGGCACGAGGTGACGGCGTCACGCTGTTGGTGTCCAATGCCCTGACCGTCCCCGACATCCGGGACGTGCCCGTCGACGAGGCGGCCGAGGTTCTCACCGAGGCCGGCTTCACGGTCGTGCGCGAAGCGCCCGTCACCGATCGCCGGATCGGCGACGGCAGGGTCGTCCGCACCGACCCGCCCTCCGGCACTCGCCTCGATCCGGAGAACGCCGTCCTGAGGATCGTGCCCTCGAATGCCGTCACCGTGCCCGTCGTGCTGGGTTCCCGCGCCTCGGATGCGCGCCGCACGCTAGAGGACGCGGGGTTGCGTGTGTCGATCGATACCGGCACCTCGAGCGGGATCGTCTACGGGCAGAGCCCCCTCCCCGGCCGTGTCGTGGCCCGGGGAACCGAGATCGAGATCGACGCGCTGGGCTGAGACACAGCCCAGCGCCGGCGGTCGATCCCTCAGCTGCGGAGCATCTCCGCGACCAGGTAGGCCAGCTCCAGCGACTGCTGGGTGTTCAGTCTGGGGTCGCACGCGGTCTCGTAGCGGCCCGCCAGGTCCAGGTCCGAGATGTCCTGGGCGCCGCCCAGACACTCGGTCACGTCCTCACCGGTCAGCTCGATGTGGATGCCGCCCGGGTGCGAACCGATCGCGTGATGGACCTCGAAGAACCCCTGGACCTCGTCGATGATGCGATCGAAGTGGCGGGTCTTGTAACCGTTCGACGTGGAGTGCGTGTTGCCGTGCATGGGGTCGCACTGCCAGATGACCTTGTGCCCGGTCGCCTCGACGGCCTTGACGATCGGCGGCAGCGCCTCGCGGACCTTGTCGTTGCCCATCCGGGAGACCAGCGTCAGGCGGCCCGGGCGGTTGTCCGGGTCGAGCTTCTCGACGTACTCGACGGCGAGCTCGGGGCTCGTGGTGGGACCGATCTTCAGCCCGATGGGGTTCTGGATCATCGACGCGAACGCCACATGCGCGTCGTCGATTCCACGGGTCCGCTCCCCGATCCACAGGAAGTGGGCCGACAGGTCGTACAGGCCCGGCTCGGCGTCTCCGGACAATCCGGTGCCGTCGTCGGCGAGACGCAGCATGGCGCGTTCGTAGTCCAGGACCAGAGCCTCGTGGGACGAGAAGATGTCCGCCGACCGGAGGTTCTCATCGGAGACGCCGCAGGCGTCCATGAAGCGCAGACCACGGTCGACCTCGGCCGCCAGCGCCTCATAGCGGGCGCCGGCCGGCGAGCCGGCGACGAACTCCATGTTCCACTCGTGGACACGGTGCAGGTCGGCGGTGCCTGACGCGGTCAGTGCCCGGACGAGGTTCATGGCCGCCGCCGCGTTGGCGTAGGCACGGACCAGACGCGAGGGATCGTGCTCCCGGGCGGCCTCGTCGGCCTCCAGCGCGTTGACCATGTCACCGCGGTAGGACAGCAGACCCGTACCGTCGCGGTCCGCGGAACGGGGCTTGGCGTACTGGCCGGCGATACGTCCGACCTTGACCACGGGCAGCGACGCGCCGTAGGTCAGGACGACAGACATCTGCAGCAGTGTGCGGATGACCCCCTTGATGTGGGGCTCGGTGTTGGCCTCGAAGGTCTCGGCGCAGTCGCCGCCCTGGAGCAGGAATGCCCGCCCGTGCGCCACCTCGGCCAGCCGGTCCGAGAGGTGCTCGACCTCGGAGGCGACACAGATCGGCGGGACGCTCTCGAGGACCTTGCGCATCGCCGCAGCGTGCTGGGGGTCCCACGACGGCTGCTGGAGCGCCGGCCGGGAGAGTGCGTCCGCCAACTTCCTGTCGAGCTCAGAAGAGAGCGGGGGCAGATCGGGAAGCTGTGCGATGTCGACGTCGACTGTCCAGTTGCTCACCTCGGCGAGAATACGCGACAGCGGCGACCGCCGGTCTCAGAGGCCCAGGTGGGGCGCTTTCGCGGCGATGGCGCGGAAGCGCATCAGGGCGTGCCGGGCGTCGGCCAGCGCGTCGTGCTCCCCGCCCGGATGAGAGGGCAGGTCCGGCTTGCCCGCCATCTCCCACAGCTGCCGGACGTCGCGGGTGAACCGCGGCATCGCCGCCGGGAGCGCCGTCATATCGCCCCACAGCTGGCACACCGCCACGTGGTCGTAGGCGCCGATCCAGGCCCACATCTCGACGCCACCGGTGGGCGGGGCGGTGACGAACTCGTACAGCTCGTCGCGGATCCGCGACCTGGACTTCCAGGCCGACGAGGACGGGTTGGGCAGCTTGGGCAGCACGTTGCGGCGCACCCACGGGCCCGCGGCACCGGCGTCGAACTCGGTCGACACGGCGTAGAACTCGCGCCCGTCCTCGGCGACGACACCCACCGACACCAGTTCGATGGTGGTGCCGTCCTCGATGAACTCGCAGTCGTAGAAGTAACGCACCGGGTCAGCTCTGCCCGTCGACCGGCTGGTCGAGCAGGTTGTGTCCGGAATCGCGGACGGCATCGAACTGCTTCTTCATGTCCGCGCCATAGACGCCACTGACATACTCCTGGCCGGTCAATGCCTGGATCCTGCGCATCAACTCGTCGGTGATCTCACGCTCGGCGGCGCGCTCCCCCTCACGACCGGCCCAGGGGGTGATGTCGAGGGGCTCCCCGACCATGACCCGGACCTCGGCGCGACGGCCCGGCCGCAGCCTGCAGATCGCGCGGATGTAGTCGCCGGTCCCGGTGACACCGATCGGGATGACCGGAACCCCGGCTTTCATGGCGAGGCGAGCCGGGCCGGTCTTGCCGCGGTAGAGCCGCCCGTCCGGCGAGCGGGTCCCCTCCGGGTAGATGCACAGTATCTCGCCCTTGTTGAGCACCTCGAGTCCCGCGTTCAACGCGGCCTGCGCGGCGTCCGCGTTGGTGCGGTCGATCGGATGCTGCCCCGACCCGGCGAAGAACAGACGACTCAGCATGCCCTTGATGCCGGTCCCGGTGAAGTAGTCGCTCTTGGCCAGGAACGTCACCCGGCGCGGCATGAGCAGCGGCATGAACAGCCAGTCGCCGACGGACAGGTGGTTGCCGACCAGCAGCGCCGAACCCTCGCGCGGGAAATTCTCCTTCCCGGTGACGACATGCCGGCTGGTCAATCGGAGGAAGGGTCCGATGAGTACGAACTTGAACAGCCAGTACAGCAACCTGGTCACCGTTCCTCGTGTCGATTGATCGTGTTGATCGCGGATATTACCCGGCCCGGCCGACGAAGCCGGACGGTACGAGGTTCGGGGGCCACAGATCCGGATCGGGCTCGAAACGCACCACCACGCGGCCGGTCGCGTCGTCATATCCCGAGCCGATCAGCACACACCGCGACAACAGTGCCGGTAGCGGCAGGACCGCCCGGAACCCGTCGTGGTCCAGCGTGAGCATGTCGCCGTCGACCGCGGCCGGGCCGGACGGCATGGTCGGGGACGGATAGGCGACGACGTAGGACCCGTCGGTGTCGGCCTCGATCTGCGGACGCACCCCGCCCCGTGCCAGCTCCGCCATCGCCACGGTCCGCTCGGGCGCCCGCCCCGCCACTGTCACCTCGACGGGTCCGGCGAGGAAGCTCGCCACGTCGGCGGCGAGCTGCGCCAGGCGGTGGGCCTCCCGCACGCGCACGTCGGCGAGATCCCCGGCGGCCATGGACGCGAACCGCACGTGCGCCGGCCACCTGGATTCGACGAACGACGCCAGTTCGCCCGCGGACGCGAGCCGCCGGACCGCGGCGAGATCGCCGTCGAGTTCCACCACCACCACGTCCCAGTAGCCGGCCGCCGTCGCCCGACGGGCGTACTCCCACCCCAGCACCGCGGAGAGCGGGGAGTCGCCCCCGGCCGCCAGCGCCGCCAGCAGGTCGTCGTGGGGATCCGCGGCACCGGACGTGTAGGCCTCGAGCCGCGCCATGGGGTCGTCGACGCGCACCTCAACGGTGCCGCCCTCGGTGCTGTCGAGTCGCGAATCCACCGCGTCCGGGTGTCCGGTGAGCACTAGCGCCGTCCCCCCGGTCCGCGAGATGACGTCGGCGGTCCGCTCCGCGCGGTCGGTGGGGTCGCCACCCATGACGACGACAACACGCGTGTCCTTCACCCGGCCTCGACTCTCCGCTTGAGTTCACTCAGAGCGCCCACCAGGATCCGGCGTTCCGCGCGCGTGCGCAGACTACCGATGACCGGGACCGCCAGCTCGATCTCGAGCTCGTAGTCCACCCGCGTCCCGCCCTCCACCGGCTCGAGCCGGTAGCTACCGTGCTGCGACCTCTGCAGTGCCGAGCTCACGAGGCGCCACTCGAGAGCCCTGCCGTCCTCCGACCACGAATAGGCGAGCACGTACTCGTCGATGATGGCGCCCGCCTCGAGTTCGAAACGGACGCGGTCCGGGTGGCCGTCCGGCCCGATCGACTGCACCTCGGCCAGCTGGATGAACGTGGACCATTCGGGATACGCGGGGAAGTCGGAGATCACGGCCATGACGTCCTCGGGCGTCGCCGCGACCACCGTGGAGTCCCGGGTCGGCCAGACCTCGGGCACGCCGTTGTCGTCGCTCATACGCTCTAGCTTCACACATCGGGCCCCGCGATGCGTCGTCACCGAGGTCTGACGGAGTTGCCCGGGCCCGGATCGATGCCGGGTGCCCGAGACGGCATGGACAGGCGGGGATAGTGTGAGGTGACAGACACACAGCGAACGTCTCCACCGGGAGGACCCTTGCGCGAATACGTCGCCGCACCCGCCAACTTCACCGTCGCCGAGGACTGGTCGTGCGTCCAGTCGGCATACGATCGCGCCGAGAAGACCCCGGACAACGTGGCATTCCAGCGGCCCGTGGGCGGCGAGTGGACCGACGTCACCAACCGGGAGTTCGCCGATACCGTCCGTGCCGTCGCCCGCGGCCTGGTGGTGCGAGGAATCCAGGCCGGTGACCGGGTCGCACTGCTCTGCTCGACCCGGTACGAGTGGAATGTCATCGATTTCGCGATCTGGGCGGTCGGGGCTGTCACCGTCCCCGTGTACGACTCCTCGAGTTCCGAGCAGATCCGCTGGATCATGGAGGATTCCGCAGCGCGACTGATCATCGTCGAGAAGGACGAGTACGCGGTCACCGCGCGAAATGGCGTCACCGGACTCGAGAGCACTCCCGAGGTGCTGGTGATCGACGGGAACACCCCGGTGATCGACATGCTCACGTCCGAGGGCGAATCGGTCGACGGGTCCGTGCTGGACGAACGACGCGCCTCGGTGCGGGCCGACTCCCCCGCGACGCTCATCTACACGTCCGGAACGACCGGCCGGCCCAAGGGCTGCATGCTCACCCACCGGAACTTCATGTCCGAGACCCTGGCCGTCCTCGAGACCCCGTTCCACCAGTACCTCCGCGACGACGCGACGACGGTCATGTTCCTCCCGCTGGCCCACGTGCTCGCCCGGGCCATCACCTACGCCGGCTTCCACGCCGGCGTGACCATCGCGCACTCGTCCGATATCGCCAACCTCGTCGACACGTTCGCGGAGATGCGTCCCCACTACATCCTCGCGGTGCCCCGGGTCTTCCAGAAGGTATTCAACAAGGCCCAGGCGACCGCCCAGGACGGCGGCGCGTTCAAGGCCTGGATGTTCGACAAGGCCACCGACACGGCCGTCGCGTACTCCCGAGCACGACAGGACGGCCGTGTGGGCCCGATCCTCCGGCTCCGCCATGCCGTGTTCTCGAGGCTGGTCTACGCCAAGCTCATCGCCGCGCTCGGTGGCCGCTGCGAGATCGCGATCTCGGGCGGTGCGGCGCTCGGCGAGCGCCTCACGCATTTCTTCGACGGCATCGGGGTCAACATCTTCGAGGGCTACGGCCTGACCGAGACGTGCGCGGCCATCACGGTGAACACGCCCGGACGCATGCGGATCGGCAGCGTCGGGCAGCCGCTACCGGGCTGCGCGGTGCGCATCGCCGCTGACGGCGAGGTGGAGGTCAGCGGTCCCGTCGTAGCCTCCGGGTACTGGCAGAACGAGAAGGCGACGGCCGAATCATTCGCCGGCGACTGGTTCCGTACCGGCGATCTCGGCACGCTCGACGAGAACGGATTCCTGACGATCACTGGCCGCAAGAAGGAGATCATCGTCACCGCCGGAGGCAAGAACGTCGCCCCCAACCAGCTCGAGGACGCGCTCCGAGCCGATCCGTTGATCTCCGAGGCGGTGTGCGTAGGCGACGGGCAGCCGTTCATCTCCGTGCTGCTCACGCTCGACCCCGAGGCGCTCGAGCGGTGGAAGCACCATCACGGCAACACCGGTTCGCTCTACGACCTGCTCAAGGACGCAGGTCTGATCGAGCACCTCGACCAGACCGTGGCGCGGGCCAACCGTTCGGTCTCGCACACCGAGTCGATCAAGAAGTACCACGTGCTGCCGGACCAGTTCACGGAGGAGACCGGTGAACTGACGGCCTCGCTCAAGGTCAAGCGGAACGTGGTGCACCAGAAGTACGCCCGGCAGATCGAGGCCCTCTACGCCTGATACGGCGCCCGCACGGAACGCGTGCTCCCGGGTCAGTCCCCCGAGAGCACGCGTTCCATGTCTCTGGCCAAGTCCTGCCAGCGCCAGCGATCCAGCGCCCAGTTGCGCCCCCGCATCCCCATCGCGGACGCCCGGGGCCTGTCCTCGAGGATCCCGGCCACCGAATCGACGATCTCGGCGACGGAGGTACCGTCCACGACCGACCCGGTACGGCCGTTCTGGACGGTTTCCGGCGCTCCCCCGCTCCGGCCGGCCACCACGGGCACGCCGCACGCGGAGGCCTCCAGATAGACGATCCCCAGGCCCTCCACGTCCAGCCCGCCACCGCGCGTGCGGCAGGGCATGGCGAAGACGTCCGCCATGCGGTGGTGGTCGACGATCTCCTCGGCGGGGATGCGACCGGTGAAGATCACGCGGTCGGTGACGCCGTGACGCCGCGCCAGGCCTTCGAGTGTTCGCCGGTACGGGCCTCCCCCGACTACGACGAGCACCGCCCCCGGCACCCGTCGGGCGATCTCCGGCAGGGCCCTGATCAGCATGTCCTGGCCTTTTCGCGGCACGAGACGGGACAAGCACACAATTACGTCACGATCGGCCACCCCATAGCGCTGACGGATCGCCTTCCGGGCCGACGGGCTCGGACGGAACCGGTCAGTGTCGACCCCTCCGGGCTGGTGCACCAACCTGGCCCTCGGCCCGAATGCGGACGCGAACCGGCGGCGGGTGTAGTCGCTGACGTAGGTCACGGCGTCCGTGGAGTCGCCGATCACCCGGAGTACCTGCCGAGAGCCGGGCAGCATCGACCATCCCACCTCGTGCCCGTGGGTGCTGGCCACGATGCGGTTCACCGGCCCGGCCCTCAGTACCGGGGCCATCGCGGCCAGTGGGGCGGCCGCGCCGAACCAGATGGTGCTGGCGCCGAAGTCCTCGGCCAGGCGGCGGGCCCGACCGGCCAGATCCGGCGTCGGCAGCAGCATCTCCGTCGGCACCCGCTCCACCAGATACGGCTTCGACTCGTCGTATCGGGTGGATTCGTCACCGCGGAAGGTCGACGCCAACACCGCGACGTCGTCAGGGTCGAGGTGTTCCAGATACGTCTCGAGGTACGACTGGATGCCCCCGGGCCTCGGCGGGTAGTCGTTGGTGATCAGCAGGGTCTTCGTCATCGACTCCGAGCCTGCCACACGGGAGGCCGGACACCCGCCCGACCTGCCGTTCTCTCAGTACCGGCGGATGCCGCTGATCGGCATCGCGTCGACCTTCTCGAGCTTGACGGGGACCCCGTAGGTCGGTGCGTGGAGAACCAGTCCGTCACCGGCGTACATTCCGACGTGCGTGGCGCCCGGGTAGTAGATCACCAGGTCACCCGGCTGCATGTCCGCCGGTGCGACCGGCGCCCCGGCTGCGGCCTGCGCCTGACTCGAGCGAGGCAGCGGCTTGCCCTCCCGGGCGTACGACCACACCATGAGCCCGGAACAGTCGAACTCCGACGGCCCGGTGGCGCCCCAGGAGTACGGAGACCCCAGCCGGGTCAGAGCGGTCCGGAGTGCAGCGGAGTTGATCCCGTCGACCGGAGGGGCGACGTAACCCTCCGGGACCATCGGCCCGCCGATCCACAGCGCGCGCTGGGAATCAGACAGGGCGTCGACCCGCCGCCGGACCTCGTCCATCCGGGCCCGCATCTCATCCGAGCGCCGGTCGAGCTCTTCCATCCTCTTCCGCGTGTCCTCTGCGACCGCCCTCGCCGCATCAGCAGCCCCCGTCGCCTCCTCCCGGAGCCTCGCGGCATCGACAGAGGCGGCCCTGGACGCGTCCAGGGCCGTGGTGGTGGCGCCGGAGAGACGGCTGAGCGCATCGAGTCGGTGGACCAGGTCCCGCGGGCTCTCGGCGAGAACAGCAGCACGGGTCGCGCCGGTGTCGCCGCCGCGATATCTCATCGCCGCCAGGTGGTCGACGAGTGACTGGTCCCGGCGAGCGGTCCCGTCCGCGGCCGCCGCGGCTGCCGCCGCGACACCCGCCGCACGTTCCAGGCGGTCCCGATCGGCGACCGAGCGCTCCAGTTCCGCGCGGGCCAGGTGGAGTTCCTCGCCCAGCGCTCCGGCCTCTTCCGACAAGCGCGACAGCTCCGCGAGGTCCTCCCCGGCGTCCGCGAGGCCTCGGCTCCCTCCTGCCATCGGAGAATCGTCGGTCTCGGCCTCGCCGGCCAGTTGATCGTCCCCACCCCCCGGCTCGTCGGAGGGAACGGCATCAGCAGGAACCCGCGGGGCGGGAAGCGCCGGCTGCGCGGACGCGACAGCCCCGAAGGTGAGCGAAAGTGCCACGGTCGCCGCGCCGACGGCCGCGATGAGACTGCGAGTCATCTGATGTGGGTCGAACTCTCGAATCGGTGGGATGCCGGATCCGTCCGCGATCACGGACGTCAAGGGTGGCATCGGTTGTCCGGAAACGAATGTTACAGACGACAAGACCCCGCTGGTCCTGGTTCCTCACCAGGATCAGCGGGGTCTGCGAAGTGCGGGGGACCCGATCAGTAGTAGCGGGTCGCGCCGTAGAACGGCATGGAGTCCAGCGGGGCGTAGCTGACCGAGGTGCCGGAGTACGGTGCGTGAACGACCTGGCCGTTACCGGCGTAGATGCCCACGTGGCTGGCGCCACTGTAGAAGGCGACGATGTCACCCGGCTGCAGATCGGCCTTGGAGACCTGGGTGCCGCCACCGACCTGGGCCTGGCTGGTGCGCGGAATGGAGATCCCGGCCTGCTGGTACGCCCACGAGGTCAGGCCCGAGCAGTCGAAGGAATCCGGCCCGGTCGCGCCCCAGACGTAGGGGGAACCGACGCGGGTCGAGGCCGCGTCGAGGATCTTCTGGCCGGTGCTGACCTGCGGCGCGGGAGCTGCGAACTCCTCCACGGGCGCGGCGGCCTGCTGAAGACCGGCGGGGAGGGCGATCCCCTCGGGCAGATCAACGGTGACCTGAGAAGGCACACCCGGCAGACGAAGCTCGACGGGAACGTCGACTGTCACGGGTGCGGCGGCGGCGGTACCGGATCCGGCGACGGCCGCTCCGGCGGCGAGCAGTCCGGCTGCGGCCACACGACGGCCGGTCGAACTGGTCTTGATGCTGTGGGCTCCCACGAGAGTCTTTCCTCTTTCTTCCTGCGACACCGACCGGGTTAGCTGACGGGTTCGGACACGGAAGTCTGTCCTACACTCTCGGACCTTCGAGGCCCTCGGGCGATTCACCCCAGTAGTTCTTGGTTCCCCGGCGCACCGTGACGGTGCTTAGGTGTTGACCTCGGCCCCCCACCGGTGGGCGGGTGATGACTTCCGAGGTCTCGAAAAGGTTACGAAAACGTCTCGCCGAAGTCCAGCCCATCGCCTATGCGGCGGGAAATGCAGCCAGGATCTCGACGGAAGAGACCATTCCGACATCCCGCAGCACCTCGATCGCAGACCGGACATCAGGGGCGAGAACATACCCGCAGGACTCCGCAGAAAGGGCGTCTACCTGGGGGCTTTCCGACCACAGGAACTCCACGATACATCCGGAGCAACCGCGATCCGCCGCAGGGCATCGTCCACAGTCCAATGAAAACATGATCTATCTCACACTCCGTCCCGGGCGCGTTGCCCGTCCGTTACCGACCCGCGATCCGCGTGTCGTGATGACCGACAGGCCGGACCATAGACAGCAGGTACGACATCCCCTCGACGAGCGGCCGGGGCGCCAGCAGTGTCGGACCGGAACGCTACGGTCTGCGGCATGTCCCGACCGATCTCTCCACCGACGGCATCGGCGCCGTCGACCACCTCGCCGGGGGTGCAGACGTCGTTCGATGAGCTCGAACCACTGCTGTCGGAGATCACCTTCGTCGTCGTCGACCTGGAGACGACGGGCACGCGAGCCGGTACCGATGAGATCACCGAGGTCGGCGCGGTACGGGTACGCGGCGGCGAAGTACAGGCGGAGCTGTCCACCTTCGTCGCGATCGACAGCCCCCTCCCCACGCATATCAGCCGACTCACCGGGATCCTGCCCGGCGATCTCGTCGACGCGCCACGGCTCGGCGAGGTCATGGCGACGTTCCTCGAGTTTTCCCGGGGAGCTGTCCTGGTGGCACACAACGCCAGGTTCGATCTCGGGTTCCTTCGCGCAGCGGCATCCGCCACAGGAAACGAGTGGCCCGAGCCCTTGTCTCTGTGCACCCTCACGCTCGCCCGCCGCATCCTGCACAGCGGGGAGACGCGGGGGCACCGGTTGGGGACACTCGCAGCGCACCTCGGATCGGCCGTCGAGCCGAACCACCGCGCCCTTCAGGACGCCAGGGCGACCGTGGACGTCCTCCACGCGCTCATCTCCAGGGTGGGCGACTGCGGGGTCTCCACGCTGTCGGAGCTCCGTTCCTACGACGGGCGATTGTCCCCCGAGGTCCGTCGTCGGGCCTCGCTCACCGACTCACTGCCCACCGGCTCCGGCGCCTACGTCTTCCGCGACGGTGAGGGCGTCCCCCTCTACGTGGGCTCGTCCGTCGATGTCCGGCGGCGAGCGCGTTCCTACTTCTCCGGCGGTGACACCCGGGGGCGGATGCGAACGATGGTCGGACTCGCGGAATCCGTCGAGGCTGTGGAGTGCTCCCACCTGCTCGAGGCATGGAGCGTCGAAGAGCAGTTGATCGACTCGCTCCAACCGCCCTTCAACCGCCGGTCCCGCGCTCCCCGGCGCGGCTGGTGGCTCGCCCCACCACGCGGGCGGGGCACGAAGGGACGGGTGAGCCGAATCCCGGAGGACCATCTGGCGTTGGGGCCGTTCCGGCGAGCCGAGGACGCGCGATCAGCATGGGAAGACCTCGTCATGGGCTTCGGGGCCGAACCGACACCGCAGAACTGGATCGCACTGGTGACCGGAGAGGATTCCGGGCCCCTGCGGACGTTGACGGCGAGAGTGGACGACATCGCCGCGGAAGGCGGCTTCGAACGCGCGGCCCGGCTACGGGACCGGACCGCCATGCTCATCCGTGTCCTCACCCGGCTCCAGGAACTCGCTGCCACCGCGGGCCTGACCGAGCTGGTCCTGGCCCAGAGAGCGGGCCGCGGGAGGTGGGAGGTGGCGGTGATCCGTCACGGCCGTCTCGCGGGCTCGGGAGCGGTACCCACCGGCGCCTCGCCGATGCCGGTCATCGACGCGCTACGCACGGCGGCGACGTCAGTGCGGCCCGGGCCCGGGCCGCTGGGTGGTGCGACCCTGGACCAGGTGCGGAATGTCCACCGATGGATAGATTCCGCACCCACACGCATCGTGTCCGTCGCCGGCTCGTGGCAACTCCCCGTGAACGGCGCGCACACCGTGAGCGACTGGGCCTCGCGCGCCGAACGCGCGGCGTCGGAACACGCGGAGACGAACGGCGGGCGTTAGCACACCCGAGGGACGGGCCAGCCGCGGGTCCCCCACCCAGGAGAGCGGCGTCAGCGAACCCTACTGACCCGGGCCCACGTGTCGAGTAGCCGAGCCGCCGAGCCGTCGTCGATCGCCGCCGCCGCCCGATCCACTGCAGAACGCATGGCGCTCACCAGGTCCGCGTCCCTGTCCAGCCCGTCGAAGGCCACCAGGGCTGCCGCGGAGTTCAGGAGCACGGCATCACGGACCGGGCCTCTCACGCCCGCGAGCAGATCGCGGGCAACACCCGCATTGTGCTCGCCGTCGCCGCCCCGCAACTCCTCGATCGAGCAGGTCTGCATGCCGAAATCCCCGGGTTCGATTGAATCCTCGTCGACATGCCCGCCCGCGACACGCAACACGCGTGTCGCCCCGGTCATGGTGATCTCGTCGAGCCCGTCGGATCCGCGGACGACCAGGGCCGACTTTTCCCGACGCGCGAACACCTCGGCCATAACCGGCATGAGATTCTCGAACGCGCACCCGATGAGATTCGCGATCGGGGACGCCGGGTTCGTGAGCGGCCCGAGGATGTTGAACACTGTCGGTATGCCGATCTCCTTGCGCGGCGCGGCCGCGAAGCGCAGGGCGGGATGGAAGACGGGGGCGAAGCAGAAGGCGATCCCCACCTCATCCAGGCACCGGGCGACCTCGTCGGGCCCCAGGTCGATCGCCACCCCCAGCGCCTCCAGCACGTCGGCCCCGCCGCTCTTCGACGACGCGGCCCGGTTGCCGTGCTTGACCACCGGTACCCCGCAGGCGCTCACCACGAGCGACGACATGGTGGAGATGTTGACCGTCCCCTGACGGTCCCCGCCGGTGCCCACGATGTCGACACACGGGCGGGAGGTGGGTACCCGGCGAGAGTAATCGAGCATCGTCGCGGACAGCGCGTCGAGTTCCGGGCCCGTCACGCCCTTCATCTTGAGCGCGACCCCGAATGCCCCGATCTGCGCGTCGGAGGCGACGCCCTCCATGATCCGGGCCATCGCCCAGCCGGCGGCGGCAGGATCGAGGTCCTCACCGCTGGTCAGGGTGCCGAGCACCGCGGACCACGAGTGCCCCCCGTCGAACGTCGCCGAACTGCCCACGTGTACCGACCTCCTCCGAATACCGGATCGCACGACGCCTTCGACAACGCCGACCATTCGCCGTCAATCGTGCCACCGCACAGCCCGACGGGGCCGACCGCCCACCCTGGATGAGACCGGAACGCAGGTTCCGGAGGCACGCCTGAGAGTGCCCTGATAGCCCCTGCAAGGGGGACGATTTCCGGGGTGCTTCCAGTAAGTTTCGAAAACGACCTGCGGAAACACTGAGCGGACACGCCGATTTCGGGGGTCCATGCAGACTCCACCCACCTCAGGGGTCATACTTGGCCACGTGACGAGCGCAGTAGATAACTCAGGATCGGCCATGGCCCAGCGTGTTCATTCGCTGAATCGGCCGAACATGGTCAGTGTGGGCACCATCATCTGGCTGTCCCAGGAGCTGATGTTCTTCGCGGGCCTGTTCGCGATGTACTTCGTCTCCAAGGCGAACTCGGGAGGTGACTGGCCCTCCTATCCGGTGC
Source organism: Dietzia sp. NPDC055340 (assembly GCF_053645335.1). Lineage (NCBI taxonomy): Bacteria > Bacillati > Actinomycetota > Actinomycetes > Mycobacteriales > Dietziaceae > Dietzia > Dietzia sp. NPDC055340. The sequence goes on from NZ_JBSHML010000002.1 coordinate 123,749, forward strand.
ACCTCAACGTGCCCTTCGCCGTGACGATCACCGTCATCCTCGTGGCGTCGTCGTTCACCTGTCAGATGGGTGTCTTCGCGGCAGAACAGGGCGACGTCTTCGGCCTACGCCGGTGGTACGTGATCTCGGCGGTCATGGGGACGGTCTTCCTGCTGGGCCAGTCCTACGAATACCTGTACCTGTACCTCGAGGGCGTCACCATCTCCTCGAGTGTCTACGGGTCGGTCTTCTTCATCACCACCGGATTCCACGGACTCCACGTGGCGGCCGGCGTGGTCGCCTTCGTCGTACTCGTGATGCGTACGACGATGTCGCGCTTCACCCCGGCGCAGGCCACCGCGGCGATCGTCGTGTCGTACTACTGGCACTTCGTCGACGTCGTCTGGATCGGCCTCTTCGTCACCATCTACTTCATTCAGTAGTCAGCTGGCCGCAGGACGCTGTGTCCAGCAGGTCCCAACACCAAAGGGAACTCACAATGAACTCACCTCACCCATCCGCTGCGGACTCGCCGGCGCCTGAACCGGCGCCGGCCACCACGCGGACTGCTTCCACCAAGCGGCGCCGCAAGGCGACCGGCGCGCTCGTCATCGCCGCCGGTCTGCTCGGCGCGGGAGCCATCGCGACCGCCGTGGTCCCGGAGCCGCAGGTGGCCACCGCGCAGCAGGATCAGGCCGCGCTCATCGCCGAGGGTAAGTCGATCTACGACGTCGCCTGCATCACCTGCCACGGACAGAACCTGCAGGGCGTGGAGGACCGTGGCCCCTCGCTCGTAGGCGTCGGCGCGGGTTCGGTCTACTTCCAGGTGCACTCCGGTCGCATGCCGGCAGCGGACAACGAGGCCCAGGCCGAGCGCAAGAAGCCGCGCTACAGCGAGCACCAGATCGTCGCCCTGGCCGCCTACGTCGACCAGTACGGCGGCGGACCGGGCATCATCACCAACCCCGACGGCACCATCGCCCAGGAGAGCCTGCGCGGCGTCTCCGGGGAGAGCCGCGCCGAGGAGCTGGCCCGCGGTGGCGAGCTGTTCCGCCTGAACTGCGCGTCCTGCCACAACTTCACCGGTCGCGGTGGTGCCCTGTCCGCGGGCAAGTACGCCCCGATTCTCGATCCTGCCAACGAGCAGGAGATCTACCAGGCCATGCTCACCGGCCCGCAGAACATGCCCAAGTTCTCGGATCGCCAGCTGACGCCGGACGAGAAGCAGGACATCATCGCCTACATCAAGAACGCTGACTCCAAGGTCTCCCCCGGCGGCTATGGCCTGGGTGGCCTCGGCCCCGTCACCGAAGGTGTGGCCATGTGGCTTGTCGGCATCGTCGCCCTCATCGGTGCGACCCTGTGGATCGGATCCCGTTCATGAGTGAGACCCCCAAGAACCCGTCCCCCGCGGACCTGGACCGGATGAGCGATGAGGAGCTCGTCCGGCTCGGTACCGAGCTCGACGAGGTCGACGTCAAGTTCCGCGAGGCCCGCTGGCCCGAGGGTGTCGAGACCCGCGCCGAGAAGCGCGCCGCACGGACCGTCACTATCTGGTTCGCCCTGTCCGCCCTCTTCGGCCTGGCCTTCGCCGCCGTGTACATTTTCTGGCCCTGGGAGCACAAGGGTGAAGGAGAGGCCGGCCACGCGCTGTACATGGCGTACACGCCGCTTCTCGGCCTCACGATCGGTCTGTCGATCCTGTTCCTGGGCTTCGGCGCGGTGCAGTTCACCAAGAAGTTCGTTCCCGAGGAGATCTCGGTCCAGACGCGCCACGACGGCCCGTCGTCCGATGTCGACCGGCGGACGATCGTCGCCGAGCTCAATGACTCGTGGAAGTCCTCCACCCTGGGTCGCCGCAAGGTCATGGGCGGGTTCCTCGGTGCGAGCGTCGGTCTCATCGGCCTCTCCGCGATCCTGCCGCTCGGCGGCATGATCAAGAACCCGTGGAAGCGCGGCCCGATGACTGTCGCCGGCGACGGCACGCTCCACACCACGGGCTGGACGCTCGCCTCGGACACCCGTCCCGACGGTCTGCCTCCGGAGAAGGTCTACCTCGGTCGTGACACCGCCAAGGTCTTCCCGGACGGCCACCCGCCCGCCGGACAGGGCCGGCTCGAGCGGATCCACATCGACGATCTCTCGACCGGAGCCCTCGAGTCCGTGTTCCCGCTCCCCGCGAGCGCGATCGGCAACTTCACCGAGGACATGCACTCGATCCACGGCACCCGCAACGCGGTCATGCTGATCCGCTTCCGCCCGGAGGACGCCGCTCGCGTGATCAAGCGCAAGGGCCAGGAGAACTTCAACTACGGCGACCTGTACGCCTTCTCGAAGATCTGTACCCACCTCGGGTGCCCCACCTCGCTGTACGAGCAGCAGACCCACCGTTTTCTCTGCCCGTGTCACCAGTCGCAGTTCGATGCGCTCGAGTACGCCAAGCCGGTCTTCGGCCCCGCCGCGCGTGCGCTTCCGCAGCTGCCCATCGCCGTGGACAACGAGGGCTACCTCGTCGCCAACGGTGACTTCATCGAGCCGGTCGGACCTGCCTTCTGGGAGCGTCGTTCATGAGCAACAACACCAAACTCGCCACAGTCGGAGACAATCTCGACTCGCGGTACACCATGGCCCAGGGCATGCGCCGGCAGATCAACAAGGTCTTCCCGACGCACTGGTCCTTCCTCCTGGGCGAGATCGCCCTGTACAGCTTCATCATCCTGCTGATCTCGGGTGTCTATCTCACCCTGTTCTTCGATCCGTCCATGTCGAAGGTGATCTACCAGGGTGCCTACGCGCCGCTGAACGGCATCGAGATGTCCCGGGCGTACGAGACCGCACTGAACATCTCGTTCGAGGTGCGCGGCGGTCTCTTCGTGCGGCAGATCCACCACTGGGCGGCGCTGCTGTTCGTCGCCTCGATGGTCGTCCACATGATCCGAATCTTCTTCACCGGGGCGTTCCGCCGCCCGCGTGAGGCCAACTGGATCATCGGTTGTGTGCTGCTGCTCCTGGGCATCGTCGAGGGCTTCCTCGGCTACGGTCTGCCGGACGAGCTCCTCTCCGGCACCGGCCTCCGGATCACCTCCGCCATCATCGTCGGCCTGCCGGTGATCGGCACCTGGATGCACTGGATGATCTTCGGCGGGGACTTCCCCGGCGAGCTCATGATCCCGCGCTTCTATGTCCTGCACGTGTTGATCATCCCGGCCATCATCCTGGCCCTGATCGCCGCGCACCTCGCGCTGGTCTGGTACCAGAAGCACACGCAGTTCCCCGGGCCGGGCCGCACCGAGAACAACGTCGTCGGCGTGCGTATCCTCCCGGTCTTCGCGGTGAAGTCGATCGCGTTCGGTGCGATCACGCTCGGTGTGATCATGCTCTTCTCGGGCTTGTTCACCATCAACGCGATATGGAACCTCGGGCCATACAATCCGGCGCACATCTCGGCGGGCTCCCAACCTGACTGGTACATGCTCTGGACAGAGGGCGGTGCACGTGTGATGCCGGCCTGGGAGCTCTACCTCGGCCCGTACACGGTCACCGCCACCACCTGGGTGGCCGTGATGCTCGGCGCCATGGTCGCCCTGATGTTCGTCTACCCGTGGATCGAGTCCAAGTTCTCGGGCGACACGGCTCACCACAACCTGCTGCAGCGTCCGCGCGACGTCCCGGTCCGCACCGCCGCCGGCATGATGGCCATCACGTTTTACGTGATCCTCGTGCTGATGGGCGCGAACGACCTCATCGCGTACCACTTCAACATCTCGTTGAACGCCACCACGTGGGCCGGTCGTATCGGGCTGATCCTGCTGCCGCCCTTGGTGTACTTCGCCACCTACCGTCTGTGCCTGGGTCTGCAGCGTGCGGACCGTGAGGTGCTCGAGCACGGCATCGAGACCGGCATCATCATGCGGATGCCGCAGGGTGAGTTCATCGAGGTCCACCAGCCGCTCGGCGAGGTCGACGAGCACGGGCACGCGATCCCGCTCGAGTACGCGGGTGCCAAGGTGCCCTCCAAGATGAACCAGCTGGGAGTCGCCGGGCGTCCCCCGTTCGGTGGCCTGTCCGCCGACCCGGCCGACGAGGCCGAGCTGCTCGAGGGTTCGTCGCATGACAAGCACGAGCGTGAGTACCGGATGCTCAACACGCTCCAGGAGGAGAACCGTGCCCGTCGCAATGACGAGCACTGATCCCCTGTAGTACCCGACCGCGGGCCGGATCTCCACACGGAGATCCGGCCCGCGGTCTTTGAGCAACCGATCCCCGCGCACAGGAGAACAATGACGTCGCACGAGCGAGACCGCGCCCGGGTCGGGGCCGAGGCCGGGGCCGGGGCCGGGGCCGGGGCCGGGGCCGGGGCCGGGATCATCCTCACCGACGAAATCCGCCATGCCCTCCAGCTCCTCCACGGCGGCCACGACCTCTTCCTCACCGGCAAGGCCGGGACCGGAAAGTCGACGCTCATCCGGCACTTCCTCGCCGAAACCGACCACCCCACCCTGGTCGCGGCACCCACCGGTATCGCCGCACTCAACGTCGGCGGCTATACGATCCATCGGCTCTTCGGCTTCCATCCGAGCCACACCGTGGAACACGTCCGCGGTCCCGCGTACCGGCCCGGCCGCTTCGCCACAGCCCTGTCCCGCGTGCGCACGCTCGTCCTCGACGAGGCGTCCATGATCCGCGCTGACGTGTTCGACATGATCTCCGTGGCCCTCGAACGGTTCGGCCCCGATCCGACACTGCCGTTCGGCGGCGTCCAGGTGGTCCTGGTGGGAGACCTCTTCCAACTCCCGCCCGTGGTCCCGGACAACGAGAAGTCGACCTTCACGACCGTCTACGAGACCCCGTACTTCTTCTCCGCCGCGCACTTCAGCCGCGACCACTTCCCCACCGTCGACCTCACCCACGTCTTCCGACAGTCCGGGGACCCCACACTCGCCACCATCCTCAACTCGATACGTGAGGGAAGCCTCGTCGGCCACGCCCGGGCGAGGTTGAATGCGCGCACGGACCCGGACTTCGAACCTCCGGATGACGAGTTCTGGCTGACGTTGACCACCACCAACCGGATGGCCACGGCGCGCAACCGCCGACGACTGGAGCGCCTACCGGGTGCCGAGCTGGCGATGGAGGCCACCAGCACCGGCGATATGTCCGACTTCGAACCCCCGACGGCCAGGACGCTCAGCTTCAAGATCGGCGCACAGATCATGATGTTGACCAACGACCCGGCCGACCGGTGGGTCAACGGTTCGATCGGCCGCGTTCTCGACGTGACGTTCGGTCGACGTGGTGATCGGGACGAGCGCGGTCCCGTCGTCGTCGTCCGGTTCACCGGCGGGGACGTCGCCGAGGTCGCGCTGCACACCTGGGACGTCACCCGCCCCGTCGCCTCCGGCGCCGCCATGCGACACGAGGTGGTCGGCACCTACACCCAGTACCCGTTCGCGCTCGCGTGGGCGATCACCATCCACAAGAGTCAGGGGCAGACGCTCGACAAACTGGTCGTGGACCTCAGCGGGGGTACCTTCGCCGCCGGCCAGCTCTACGTGGCCCTGAGCCGGTGCCGCACGCTCGACGGTCTGGTCCTCACCCGTCCGGTGCAGGCGCGGGACCTCAAGACCGACCGGCGGATCACCCGCTTCCTGCGCTCCCCCGACACCGACGCCCCGCCGCGCCGATACTGCGCGATCGCCACCCTCACCGTCGGCGACGAAAGTCCCTGGGCGCGCCCACGGCCGGTCGAGCTGGCGGTCGCGTTCCCGGACGGCACCGCGGTCACCACCCTCCTCAACCCGCAGCGGGATATGGCCCGGGCACGCACGGAGTACGGCATCACCGTCTCGGATGTATTGCTCGCACCCACGCTCCTCGAGGCGTGGACGGTGCTCGCCCCGCTGCTCGACGGCCACACGCCGGTCGCGGTGGGCGCCGACCGGACGCTCGGCGAGGTGGAGTTCGAGCTCCGGCGGCTCGGCAGCGCGTCCCCGACGCCCCTGGGGGTCGACGTGCCCCCGCACCTGCTGACGCCGGCCGAGCAGACTCGGACACGTGCGGCGTCGGCCCTCACCCGCGCGCGGGCGACGCTCGCGGCACATGGCCGTCTGTGGCCTGACGACGGCACCTCCGGGACGTTCGACGCCGATCTCGTGGAAGAGACGGAGCTCGGGTACCTGCTCAGCCGCGATGTCGGGATCACCACGCCGACCTCGGAGGTGCTCCCCCAACTGTCGGCGATGTTGACGGTCAGCGCCGACGTGGGCGCGTCCCTGTTGGACCTGTCAGGACGAGGATGGGCGGCAGGCGGCGCGGGGGCCGGCGGGCCCCGCACCGAAAGCGTGCGCGGGGGCGACCACGATGAGGACGACGACAACCACGGCGCTGTGGGCCTCACGGCCGGAGACCGCGAGCTCCGTAAAGGCGCCCGGACTCTGGTGGCAGAGCAGATTCGCCACGCGGCGGAGCGGGTGACCGTCACCGCCGAACTGTGGTCACGACTGCAGACCGTTGCCGGGGTGCTCGGCGCCGACGTGACGAGCGGGCTGAGCGCGGCGGCGGAGGCCGAGGCGGAGTCGGTGCTCAGCCCGGGGACGCGGGTGTGCTTCACCGGCAGCGCGCTCGACCACGACGGCGTTCTCCTCTCTCGCGAGGAGATGGAGAGTTTGGCGACCCGGGGAGGTCTCGAGCCGGTCGCGAACGTCACCAGGGCCCGCTGCGACGTCCTGGTCGTGGCGGAGCCCGGGACCCAGTCGACGAAGGCCCGCAATGCACAGAAATGGGAGAAACCCATCCTGTCGGCAGCGGAGTTCCTGACCTGGGCCCGCGGGCCGGGGTCGGCTAGAGCGTGACGGGGAGCGGCTCACCCACCATGTCCGCGACCGCGCGGAACGCCATCGCCATGCCCGACCCGAGCGGCACGCCGGGCCCGGGGTAGGCCTCGCCGGAGACGGACGCAGAGGAGTTACCGGCCGCGTACAGGCCCGCGATGGGCTGACCCTCGGTGTCGAGGACCGCGCCGTTGACGTCGATCACCGCGCCGCCCTTCGTTCCCAGGTCGCCCAGCACCAGCCGGACCGCGTGCAGGCGCTCGCCGCCCACCGGGCGCAGGCACTCCTGCGCGGTCGAGGCGCCCACGAAGAAGCGACCATAGGGGTCCTCGCCACGGCGGAAGTCCGCGTCCTCCCCCCGCTCGGCGAACTCGTTGAAGCGGTCAACGCTCGCGCGCAGGGCTGCAGGATCAAGACCCGTGGCCCGGGCGAGCTCCTCCACGCTCCCGGCGGTGTGCCAGAGACCGGCCGCGCGAAGATCGTCCGCGCCCGGTGCGGGGATACAGATCGCCGGGAAGCCTCCGGCTTCCGCGTCGTCGAAGACGAACCAGAAGTCGTCGCCCGCCCCGTCTGCCATCCGGGCGCGCATCTTTCGTCCCATCTGGTCGTACGGCAGCAGTTCGTTGGCGAACCGGCGACCGGTGCCGTCGACGATGAGTCCGGACCGGAATCCCAGGGTGAAGGCCGCGTGCCCGTTGGGGAACAGGGTCGCCGGGCACCACCACGACTGGTCGAGCAGGTCGAGCCGGGCGCCGACAGCCTCGAACATGCGGACCGCGTCCCCGGATCCGGTGTCGGGGTGCGACGAGGACCAGTCCGCGGTGGGCATCTGCTGCAGCCGCTCACGGAGCTCGGCGGATCGCTCGAAGCCGCCGGCCGCGACGAGCACCCCGCGCCGGGCTCCCAGCGCCCGACGCTCTCCGTTCTCGTCCACCGCCACCCCGATCACGCGTCCGTCGGCGTCGCGGATCAGTTCGCGGGCGGCGCTCGAGAGCCGCAAACCGGCGTTGTCCATCGCATCCATTGCCAGCACGAGGCGGGCCACCCACGCACGGCCGCCCTCGAGACGGGTGGTGTCCTCGTCGGCGGCGAACTGGTCCACGGGCACCGCCGACCGGACATCCGAGACCCTGGCCCCGACCTCGACCCCCTTGATCGGCTTCGGGTAGATGCTCCGGCCCGCCTCCTGGCGGCCCGGGGCGTCGAAGTAGTCCGGGAACGCCTGGAACCGCATCGGGATCCCGAGCTCGTCCTGCAGGAACTCCACGACCGCCGGGCCGGTGCTCAGGAAGGCGTCCTGCACCTGCTGATCCGTGCGATCGCCCACCACGGCCCTGAAGTACGTCCGCCCACGCTCGACGGAGTCCTCGAGTCCGTCGCGGGCCAGGACCGGGTTGCCGGGAAGCCACACGGCCCCGCCCGAGTACGCCGACGTCCCACCGAACCGGTCGGTCTTCTCGACGAGGCACGTGGACAATCCGCGGGAGGCCGCGGCCGCGGCGCCGAACAACGCCGCCACACCCGACCCCACGACCACCACGTCGTATTCCGCGTCGAATGTTCCGTCCTGAACTGTCACGGTATGTTCCTCGTCTTCCGCCCGCCGTTTGTAGAACACGTTTCAGTGCCCCATCGCGACGATAGCACCGGCCCGGCCCGGCCCCGCGGGAAAGCTGATCGACACCGCGCTGCGACGCGCACAGGCATGATCGACGGGATGACCGATGATCAGCCCGGCCGGGACAGCAGAGTGGAACACACCGATGACGGGCGCTACATCGTGATGCGTGGAAGGCGGTGGCGCGCCACCGATCCGTCCATCCCGGAGAAGCTGCGTATCGAGCTGGTCCGCGCGCTCATGGCCGGGCGACGCGGCGTGAAGAAGCACGGTGACGCGGCACGGGTGGTGGTGCACGACGCGAAGGTCGCCCTCGGCGAACGCGGCGATCCGTGGTGGGAACCGACGGAGGACGGGACACGCCGGCGGCTCGAGGCCACCATCAGGACACTTCTGCGCGCCCGGGGCACCGGGTCAATCTGCCCTTCCGATGCGGCCCGTGTCGTCGGCGGGGATCAGTGGCGCGAACTCATGGACACAGCTCGGTCGGTCGCCTTCGACCTCCGGGGGCGAGGCATGGTGGCGGTGACGCAGAAGGGCCAGCGGGTCGGCGGGGCCGACGTGAGGGGACCGATCCGCCTCGTCGCGGACTCCGCGCTGGAATTCGTCGAGACCACTGAGTGAATCAACACCAACGGATGAGCCGCGAGCCCGGCGGAGTGCACTCCTTTCCTTGTAAGCTACTCGTTGGTAGTAGTCCACCACCCTGAGGCCCCGCTCCTCTGACGGCACGTCCAGCCGCAGCGATTCGAGCGGCGGATCGACCATTGGAAAGGCAGACCTTTGCGCCGCACTGTGTTCGACGAAGACCACGAGGCCTTCCGCCAGACCCTCCGCTCCTTCATCGAGTCCGAGGTGACCCCCCACTTCGAGGAGTGGTACGAGGCCGGGATCGTCCCCCGCGAGTTCTACTACAAGCTCGCCGACCTCGGCCTGTTCGGTATCACGGTGGACGAGGAGTACGGCGGCGCCGGCCTGGACACCCACAAGTTCGAGGCCATACAGACCGAGGAGATCACCCGGGCCGGCGTGACCTTCGGCGGATCCAACGTCCATGTCGCGCTCTGCCTGCCCTACCTCAAGATGCTCGCCACGGAGGAGCAGAAGAAGCGCTACTTCCCCAAGTTCGTCTCCGGCGAGGAGATGTGGGCCATCGCCATGACCGAGCCCGGCACCGGCTCGGACCTGGCGGGAATGAAGACCACCGCGAAGCTCTCCGAGGACGGTACGCACTACATCCTCAACGGCGCCAAGACCTTCATCACCGGCGGCGTCCACGCCGACCGGATGATCGTGTGCGCCCGTACCTCCGCTCCGCGTGAGGACGACCGCCGGTTCGGGATCTCCCTGCTCGCCGTGCAGACGTCGCTCGAGGGCTACTCGGTGGGCCGCAAGCTCGACAAGGTGGGCCTCAAGACCTCGGACACCGCGGAGCTCTCGTTCACCGACGTCAAGGTGCCGGTCGAGGACCTGCTGGGTGAGGAGAACCGCGGCTTCAACTACCTGGGCCAGAACCTGCCGTCCGAGCGCTGGGGCATCGCCTTCGGTGCCTACGGTCAGGCCGCCGCGGCCGTCCGCTTCGCGCAGGAGTACGTGGAGCAGCGCGAGGTGTTCGGCAAGACCGTCGCCTCGTTCCAGAACACCAAGTTCGAGCTCGCGGCGTGTAAGGCCAAGGTCGACGCGGCCCAGGCCGTCGCCGACCGCGCCCTCGAGGCCCTCGACGTCGGCGAGCTCACGCCCGCCGAGGCCGCCTCGGCCAAGCTGTTCTGCACCGAGGTCGCGGCCGAGGTCATCGACCGCTGCCTCCAGCTCCACGGTGGCTACGGCTTCATCAACGAGTACCCGATCGCACGCCTGTACTCGGACAACCGCGTCAACCGCATCTACGGTGGCACCAACGAGGTCATGAAGACCATCATCGCCAAGGACATGGGACTGTAACCACACGTCCGCACCTGGCTGCGCGTCGCCCGGGGCCCCGTCCGCTCACCGCGGTCGGGGCCCCGCTCCGTTTCCGACGCCCGTCTCGGTGTACGCGAAAACCCCCGGCGCGGGTCCGCGCCGGGGGTTCTACGGGGTCGTTCACACCGGGATCAGTGCTTCTCGCGACCCCAGTGGTACTCGAAGACCAGGCCGCACACGGTGATGATCAGGGCAATCACGCCGCCGATGATCACCCACCAGTTCCAGAACGCCGCACCATAGCCGATGATGAAGATCGAGAAGGCCATCATGAACGGCCAGAGGCTGTGCGGGCTGAAGAAGCCCAGCTCGCCGGCACCATCGGAGACCTCGGCCTCCTCGTAGTCCTCGGGCAGCGTGCTGATACGACGGGCCACGAAGCGCAGGTAGCCACCGATGAGCAGGCTCAGGCCGGCCGAGAGGATGAAGGCCGTGGTGCCCACCCACTCCACGCCGGTGCGGGAGGTGCCGGTCAGATAGCCGTACCCGATTCCCAAGACGGCGAGGAAGATAAACAGCCCGTCGAAGATTCTTACTGTTGCGTTCATCGCTTAAGGAGTCCTTCGCGTGATACCCGGGAGAGGCGTCAGTTGGCCGACGCGTTCTCGATGATGTTGTTCTGGTCACGCGTATCGCTACGGCCCGTCTTGAACGGGGACGTGGACGTGGCGTACGGCGTCTGGCCGATCTCCTGCAGCGCCTCGGCATTGCTGGCCGTCGGGTTGTCCTGACGGAACTGGATGTACTGGGCGAAGTCCTCCGGGGAGACCGCCCGCAGCTCGAAGTTCATCATCGCGTGGTAGACGCCACACATCTCGGCGCACCGTCCGACGAAGGCGCCCTCACTGTCGATCTTCTCGACCTGGAACATGCTCAGCTGCTGGTTGCGGCCGGGGTGCGGCATGACGTCCAGCTTGTAGATGAACTCGGGGATCCAGAACGAGTGGATCACGTCGGCCGAGGCGAGGCGGAACTCGATCCGGGTATCGGTCGGAACCACCAGGACCGGGACCTCCTCGGAGGTGCCGACGGTCTCGATGTTGTTGTAGTGCAGGTACGACTTGTCCTCGGCGAGGCGGCCGTGGATCGGGCCACCCGCGGCGGGCATCCCCTCGTGACCGAGAGCCTCGCGCTGCTCGTCGGAGAGCACGCCGGCCTCCTCGGCCTGGCGGGTCGCCTCCTCGTTGGTGCCGTCCGCGATGGTCACACCGTCGACGTCGACCTTGTTGTAACCGAACTTCCAGTTCCACTGGAACGCGGTCACGTCGACACGCACCCCGACCTCGTCCTCGGGACGCAGGTCGAGCACCTTGTTCTGCGTGATCACGGTGAAGTAGAAGAGGATCGAGATGATCACGAACGGCACTGCCGTGTAGATCAACTCGAGCGGCACGTTGTACGCGGTCTGACGGGGGAATTCCCCGTTGTCGTTCTTCTTCTTGCGATGGAACGCCATCGACCAGAAGATGAGGCCCCACACGAAGAAGCCGACGATCAGCGACGTGATGACGGTGCCCGTCCAGAACTCACGAATCGCGACGCCCTCCGGGGTGATCCCGGTGGGGAACCCGAAGTTGATCGTCTGGTTCCACCACTTGTTGTCGGTGTGGAGGCTACAACCGGACAACAGCAAGCCCAATGTGCCGAGAGACACAGCCAGTGTCGCCCTGCGCGTCCGACGACGCCCGTCACGCTGTTCCACCATCACGCCTTCCTGATCAGCGGCACCGACCACATGGCCGGGACACCTAAGAAGAGTAGACCACGACTCTCAGTTTGGATGCCGCGGGTCCGGCAATTCACCCGATGCGCCCCCGCGCCGTCCGCCGGAGCGGTACGGGGGCCCGGGACCAGTAGTATTCGAACCCGTCGCGGCCCGTGCTTCCGGGCCCTGCCCAATTACCGACTTCCGATCGACGAGGTACCCGACGCATGTGTGGCCTACTTGGTCTGCTCACCCCCGACGGCTCCGCCCGCACCCACGAGAACCGGGTGCTGGGCGCCATGGGATGCCAGCGGCACCGCGGTCCCGACGAGGTCGGTACGTGGGTCGACGAGAACGTGGCGTTCGGTTTCAACCGGCTGTCGATCATCGACATCGCCCACTCGCACCAGCCGCTGCGCTGGGGCCCGCCGGAGCAGCCCGACCGCTACGCGCTCGTGTTCAACGGCGAGATCTACAACTATGTCGAGCTCCGTGCGGAGCTCCGGGAGAAGCACGGCGCCGAGTTCCGGACCGAGGGCGACGGCGAACCGATCGTCGTGGCATTCCATCACTGGGGCCCCGCCGCGGTCCGCCGGCTCCGCGGCATGTTCGCCTTCGCGATCTGGGACACCGTCGAGCGCTCGCTCTTCGTCGCCCGCGACCCGTTCGGGATCAAGCCGCTGTACATCGCGAGCGGCAAGGGCGGCACGGTCTTCGCCAGCGAGAAGAAGTCCGTGACGGAACTGCTCGACCTCGTCGTCGTCGACACCTCCCTCGACACCCGCGCCCTACAGCACTACGTCACCCTCCAGTACGTCCCCGAGGACGAGACCCTCACCCGCGGGGTACGACGCCTCGAGTCGGGCTGCCACGCGCGCATCACCCCCGGTACCGCACCGGTCATCGAGCGGTACTTCGAGCCCACCTTCCCTGTCGTGCCCGTCGCCGACGGCGACGCCGAGCGTCGCTACGACCAGATCGCCGCGGCGCTCGAGGACTCCGTCGCCAAGCACATGCGCGCCGACGTGACCGTGGGCTCGTTCCTGTCCGGAGGCATCGACTCCACCGCGATCGCCGCACTCGCCCGCCGGCACAACGAGAACCTGCTGACCTTCACCACCGGGTTCGAGCGCGAGGGCTACTCCGAGATCGACGTGGCCGCCGAGTCCGCCGCGGCGATCGGCGTCGAGCACATCGTCAAGGTGGTCTCCCCCGAGGAGTTCGCCGCCGCGATCCCCGAGATCATCTGGTACCTCGACGAGCCGGTCGCCGACCCCGCCCTGGTCCCCCTCTACTTCGTGGCCCGCGAGGCGCGAAAGCACGTCAAGGTGGTCCTGTCCGGTGAGGGCGCAGACGAACTGTTCGGTGGCTACACGATCTACAAGGAGCCGCTCTCCCTCGCGCCGTTCGAGAAGATCCCCGGCGGCCTGAGGCGCGCGCTGGGCAAGGCCAGCACCCGGATCCCCGAGGGCACCCGCGGCAAGAGTCTTCTGCACCGCGGATCGATGAGCCTCGAGGATCGCTACTACGGCAACGCTCGCTCGTTCTCCGAGGAGCAGGTCCGGTCCGTACTACGCGACTACCGTCCGGAGTGGGGGCACCAGGACGTCACCGCGCCGATCTACGAGCGCTCCCGCGGCTGGGACCCGGTCGCGCGGATGCAGCACCTGGATCTGTTCACCTGGCTGCGCGGCGACATCCTCGTCAAGGCGGACAAGGTCACCATGGCCAACTCTCTCGAACTGCGGGTGCCGTTCCTCGACCGCGAGGTCTACGAGGTGGCCTCCCGTCTGCCGCACTCCGAGAAGATCTCGCACGGCACCACCAAGTACGCGCTACGCCGCGCGCTCGAGCGGATCGTGCCGGCGCACGTGCTGCACCGCAAGAAGCTCGGCTTCCCCGTTCCGACCCGCCACTGGCTGGCCGGCCCCGAGCTGCACGACTGGGCCCGCGATCACGTCCTGGCCTCCGGCACGGACGAGTACGTCGACAAGGCGGCGGTCCTGCAGATGCTCGACGAGCACCGCCGCGGGGACTCCGACCACAGCCGTCGGATCTGGACGATGCTCTGCTTCATGATCTGGCACGGCATCTTCGTCGAGGGCCGGATCGTCCCGGACATCGAGCAGCGCGACTACCCGGTCCGTCTCTGACCTGACAAGACTGCGTCCCAACGAGCAGAGCGTTCAGCACACGATTCCCGGGTGAAGGTGTGCTGGACGCTCTGCTCGTTGCGAGGTGGCCCGGATCAGGCAGGTAGGAGCGCGCCGAGCTCCTCGGCCGCCTCGTCGCCGTAGGTCTCGGCCAGACGACGACGAGCGGCCACGGGGTCGATCGTCCACTCCTGAGTGCCGGTGGTCTCCAGGACGTGGGTGGCGATGAGCGCACCGAACTGGGCGGAACGCTCGAGCGACAGCCCGTCGAGCACGCCGCTGAGGAAGCCGGCGCGGAAGGCGTCACCGACGCCCGTGGGGTCGAGCAGGTTGGTCGAGGGCACGATGCCGACCTCGATCGGCTCGGCCCCCTGCTCCACGATCACGACACCCTTGCCGCCGCGAGTGGTGATGCGGGTGCCGACCCGGGCGTCGAGCTCCTCGGCGCTCCACCCGGTCTTGTTGAGCAGGAGCTCGTACTCGTACTCGTTGGTGAACAGGTAGCGGGCGCCGTCGACGAGCGCCGCAGCCGCCTCGCCGTCGAGGAAGGCCAGCTGCTGCGACGGATCGGCCGCGAAGTCCAGCCCGAGCTCGCGACACTCCGCGGTGTGCGAGTTCATCGCTGTCGGGTCATTGGCGCCGATCAACACCAGCTCCGGTCGGCCGATCCGCTCGACGAGCTTCGGCAGAGAGATGGTGGAGGCCTCCCCCATCGCACCCGGGTAGAAGGACGCGAGCTGTGCCATATCCGAATCGGTGGTGCACACGAAGCGGGCGGTGTGCAGCGCCGAGCTGATGTGCACCGCCGAGCAGTCGACGCCGTGGCGCTCGAGCCAGGCGCGGTAGTCCGCGAAGTCCTCGCCGGCGGCACCCACCAGGTGCGGCTGGCGGCCGAGCACGCCGAGCGCGAACGCGATGTTGCCGCCGACCCCTCCACGACGGATCTGGAGCGAGTCCACGAGGAAGCTCAGTGACACGTGCGCGAGCTGGTCCGGCAGCAGCTGCTCGGAGAATCGACCCGAGAAGGTCATGAGGTGGTCGGTGGCGATGGAACCGGTGATGACGACGGGCATGCCCCAGACAGTAGACGACCCGGGACGACGATCTGTCGGCCCGGGTCGTCAGTTGAGACCGTGGGGTCAGTTGAACGAGTCGCCGCAGGCGCACGAACCGGTCGCCTGGGGGTTGTCGATCGTGAAGCCCTGCTTCTCGATGGTGTCGACGAAGTCGATCGAGGCGCCCGTCAGGTACGGGACACTCATGCGGTCGACGGCGAGCTTGACGCCACCGAAGTCATCGATGACGTCGCCGTCCAGGGAACGGTCATCGAAGAAAAGCTGGTAGCGCAGGCCGGCACAGCCACCGGGCTGAACGGCGATGCGCAGCGACAGGTCGTCACGACCCTCCTGCTCGAGCAGGGCCTTTGCCTTGGAAGCGGCGGCGTCTGTGAGCAGAACGCCGGTGGCGGTGTTCTCCGCAGTGGTCATGTCGGTTCTCCTTGCGATCCGAGAGGGCTTCGGGGACGTCTCGTGTGTGTCAACGCCCAGCGGGGAGTCCTCTATTCCCCGGCATCCGTTCCGCTCCCCACGATACGCCTGCCACCGCGTATGGGTGAATGTCCGGCCCCGTTCCCCGATCGCCTAGCCTGGTGATGTGAAGTTGCGCGCATTCGGCTCCAGAGATGACGAGAACGGCAAGGGCTCACCCGCCCCCGAGGCCCGGCCCGAACCGGAGCCCGACACCGGGCCCGTCGTCGACCCGCGCAAGCCCGCGGGCAAGGGCAAGCCGACCCCCAGACGTCGCGACCAGGAGCGGGCCCGCGGTATGCGTCAGGGCCCGGTCACGGCTCCGCTGACCCGCAAGGAGGCCCGCGACCGCCGCAAGGCCGCCGAGGCCGACATGACCAAGGAGGAGCGCAAGGAGGCCAAGGCCGAGGCCCGGGCCGCGCGCGAAGAGCGTCGCCAGCTCATGATGGAGGGTGACGACCGTTACGTGCTCTCCCGCGACCGCGGCGAGGTCCGCCGGTTCGCCCGCGACTGGGTCGACACCCATCGCCGCCTCATCAACTGGTTCATGCCGCTGGCGCTGTTCGTGATCGTCTTCCAGCTGATCCCGAACCCCACGCTGATGGTGTACAGCCAGACCCTGTTCCTCGTGCTCATCGCCGTCGTCGTCATTGACGGGATCCTCCTCGGCCGAACGGTCAACCGCGTGGTCAGGGAACGCTACCCCGACACCGAGGACACCGGGTTCGGTATGGGCTGGTACGCGGTCATGCGCGCGACGCAGCCCCGGATGCTGCGCACGCCGCGTCCGCGTGTCCGCCCCGGCGACACGATCTGATCTGATCGCGAGCGCCCTGCTCCCCGCACCGCTCTGATCCACCGACCTCCCCCGGAAGGGCCGAACCCCATGCGCCAGCTCGTCCTCGGCGGTACCCGCTCGGGCAAGTCCGTTCACGCCGAGTCCGTGGCCGGTTCCGCCGGCACCGACGTGGTCTATGTCGCCACCGCCCGTCACGATGCGGACGACGAGGAGATGTCGGCGCGTATCGCGGCGCACCGGGGCCGTCGGCCCGCGCACTGGACCATCGAGGAGACCGACGAGGTCGTCCGCGTCCTGCGGGATCACCCGTCCGCGACCGTGCTGGTGGACGATCTCGGCGGCTGGCTGGCCCGCCGGATGGACGCGACGCTGGGCTGGGCCGACGGTGGTGCGGCCGTGGCCACCGAGCTGGACGGGCTCGTCTCCGCGGTCGCCGACCGCACCGGGCCGGTGGTCCTGGTCTCCCCGGAGGTCGGGCTCGGGGTGGTGTCCGAGACGCTCGCGGGCCGACTGTTCGCCGACATGATCGGCTCGCTCAACCGACGCCTGGCCGAGGTCTGTGATTCGGCGGTGCTCGTCGTCGCCGGTCGGGTCCTCCCTCTGACCGGCGGGACGGCAGCGGCGCCGAGCGACGTGGCCGTCCCCGCCGCTCCCTCCTCCGGGCCCCCCGCCGTGCCTCTCCCGCAGCCCGGGACGGACGACGCCGCCGCCGCCACCACCGACGACGACGACAACGCCACCGGGTCCCCCGCCACCGACACGGGGCCGTGCCCGGAGTTCGCCGGCCTCCGCGACGTCGCATACTACGACGACCCGGTGGCCTTCGGCCCCGTCCACCCGCCCTCCCACACGGTGTCGGAGCAGGCGAGGGAGCGGCAGCTGACGCTCACCAAGCCGGCCGGTTCGCTCGGCCGTCTCGAAGAGCTGGCGACGTGGATCGCCGCCTGCCAGGACGCGTGCCCGCCCCGCCGGCTCGAGCGGGCCCGAGTCGTGGTGTTCGCCGGCGACCACGGCATCGCCGAGCACGGGGTCTCCGCTTTCCCGCAGGAGGTCACGTTGCAGATGGCCGACAACATCGTCGGCGGCGGTGCGGCCGTATCGGTGCTGGCCAGGCAGGCGGGCGCCACCGTCCGGGTGGCCGATATCGCGATGTCGGCCGAGCGCCCGGGTGGGCTCGACGATCACAAGATCCGACGCTCCTCCGGCGCGATCGACCGCGAGGACGCGCTGACCGGGGACGAGGTACGGGCCGCGATCGCCGCGGGCCGCCGGATCGCCGACGAGGAGGTCGACGCAGGGGCGGATCTGCTGATCGCCGGAGACCTCGGGATCGGCAACACCACCCCCGCCACCGTGCTCGCGTGCCTGATCACCGGCCGCGAGCCGGTCGAGCTGGTCGGGCGGGGCACCGGGATCGACGACGAGGGATGGATGCGCAAGACCGCCGCCATCCGCGACGCCATGTTCCGGGCGTCCGGTGATCTGCGGGATCCGGTCGCGATGCTCCGCAAGGTCGCCGGCGCCGACATCGCCGCGATGGCCGGCTTCCTCGCCCAGGCCGCGCTCCGCAGGACGCCGTGCATTCTCGACGGCTCCGTGGTGACCGCCGGGGCGCTCATGGCCGAGGCCCTCGCGCCGGGCTCTCGCCAGTGGTGGGTGGCCGGGCACCGCAGTGCCGAGCCGGCTCACACCGCCGCGCTGACCTACCTGACCCTCGAGCCGGTTCTCGAGCACTCCATGCGCCTCGGCGAGGGCAGTGGCGCCGTCGCCGCGCTGTCGGTCGTCCACAACGCGATCGCGATCCTCACGGAGATGGCGACCTTCGCCGACGCCGGGGTCAGCGGCAGGGACGACTGACCTCTCGTGCTGGACGCGGTGCGGGTGTCGCTGTCGTGGATGACCGTGCTGCCCGTCGGTCGCACCGGTGTTCCCGATGCGGCCACGGCCGGGCGCGCGATGACGGCGTTGCCGGTCGTGGGGCTGGTCTGCGGGACCCTGGCCACCGCGACCGCCCACGGCGTGCACACCCTCGGCGCGGGCGCCTTGTTGTCCGGTGTCGTGGGGGTCGCGGCGGTGCTCGCCGTGACCCGCGGAATGCATGTCGACGCGCTGGCCGACACCGCTGACGCGCTCGGCTCGTACGCCGGTCCGGAGCGGGCCCTTCAGATCATGCGCTCCGGGTCGATCGGTCCGATGGGGGCCGCGGTACTCGCCCTGATTCTTCTCGCCGAGGTCGCGGCGCTGGGCCAACTCGTCGACTCGGGTGCCTGGCTCGCGCCGATCGCCGCGTTCGTCGTCTCGCGTTGCCTGCCGGTCGCGCTCCTCCGGCGGGGCGTTCCGCCCGCGTCGCCGACGGGGTTCGGTGCGATGGTCGCCGGCTCCCAGTCCAGGATGGCCGTGGCCGGGGTCGGCCTGCTGACCGTGGTCGCAGGTGCCGGCCTGGCGGGCGCGGGACCGCTCCCCGACCACTGGTGGATGCCGGCCGTGGGTGCCGCGGTGGGCCCGGCCACGTTCCTCGCCACCGCCGCCGCCGGCCGTCATGTGGTCCGCCGGCTGGGCGGCATCAACGGCGATGTGCTCGGCGCCGCCATAGAGACGGGAACGGCGACGACTCTCGTCGCCGCCGTCCTCCTGCTCTGACCGATCTCCGGGCCGGGTCGTGGTGACCGCCCGGCGTCGCCGGGCGGATCGCGCCCGTCAGGCCAGGGTGGTCATCCAACCGAACGGGTCCTCGACGGAGCCGCGCTGGATTCCGGTGAGGGTCTCGCGCAGCCGCATGGTGATCGCCCCCGGCCCGCCGTCACCCACCGTGTAGCCGCCGCCGGAGTGCTGCACGGACCCGACGGGGGTGATGACGGCGGCGGTGCCACACGCGAACACCTCGGTGATCTCGCCGGAGGCCACGCCCGACTCCCACTCGTCCACCGAGACCTTGCGCTCGGTCACGGGGTAGCCGAGGTGGCGGGACAACTGCAGGAGACTGTCGCGGGTGACGCCCGGCAGCAACGAGCCGGACAGTTCGGGGGTCACGATCTCGGCGGAGTCGCCGGAGCCGAGGACGAAGAACAGGTTCATCCCGCCCATCTCCTCCACGTACTTCCGCTCGATCGCGTCGAGCCAGACCACCTGGTCGCATCCCTTGGCCGCGGCCTGCTCCTGGGCGCGCAGCGAGGCGGCGTAGTTGCCGCCGAACTTGGCGGCGCCGGTGCCGCCGGGGCTGGCGCGCACGTACTCGGTGCTCAGCCAGACGCTCACGGGGGCCACGCCGCGGGAGAAGTACGCGCCGGCCGGGGAAGCGATCACCGAGTAGAGGTATTCGTCGGCCGGCCGCACGCCGAGCCCGGTCTCGGTGGCGATCATGAAGGGCCGCAGGTAGAGCGCCTCCTCACCGCCGGCGGCGGGCACCCAGTCGCGGTCGATCGCCACGATCTGCCGCAACGACTCCATGAACAGCTCTTCGGGCAGCTGCGGCATGGCGAGGCGCTCCGCGGAGCGGTTGAAGCGGGCGGCGTTCTGCTCGGGTCGGAACGAGGCGATGGAGTCGTCGGCCTGCCGGTAGGCCTTGAGGCCCTCGAAGATCGTCTGCGCGTAGTGCAGGACCACGGCGGACGGGTCGATGGACAGGGGGGCGTACGCCTCCACGACCGGGGTGCCCCACTGCCCGTTCGAGTACGGGAGGGTGACCATGTGGTCGGTGAAGTGCTTGCCGAAGCCGGGGGCGGCGAGGATGGCCTCGCGCTCGGCGGTCGATCTCGGCGAGGCGGACGGACGGACGTCGAACTCGGGCATTGCGGGTCTCGTTCCTGGAGGAAGGGGGCGGGTCAGCGGGTGCGGATCTCGATGAGCGGGGGTACCGCGAGGCGGCACGGTACCTCTCGTCCGCGTACGTCGACGACGACCTCGTCGCCCTTCTTCAGACCCGCGTCCAGCTCGATGAACGCGAGCGCGATCCCCGTCTTGAGGGTCGGTGAGAACGTGCCGGAGCTGGTGACGCCCACGTCGCGTCCACCGGCGCGCACGGTCTGTCCGGCGCGCGGGATCCCGCGTCCGGTGACCTCGAGCGCGTACATCCGGCGGGCGGGGCCGGCCTCCTTCTGACGCAGCAGTTCCTCGCGCCCCCAGAAGGCGGGCTTGTCCCAGCCGATGGCCCAGGCGCAGCGTGCCTCGAGCGGGCTGAGGTCCACGGACAGTTCGTTGCCGTGCAGCGGGTAGCCGGCCTCCGTGCGCAGCGAATCGCGGGCACCGAGACCGCACAGGGCGCCCTCACGGGACAGCACCTGCTCGGCGAGCGCATCCCAGATCGGGCCGGCCTCGTCCCAGGCGGGCAGCACCTCGAATCCGTACTCGCCGGTGTACCCGGTACGGCAGACCCGCACGGAGTGTCCGTTCCAGCGGGCGTCGACGTACGCCATGTAGTCCAGGTCGGTGGGCAGGCCGAGGGCGGTGAGGACCTCGCCGGACCGCGGCCCCTGGACGGCGATCACGGCGCGCGAGCGGTGCTGGTCGGTGATGGTGATCCCGGGCGCGCGCTCGGCGGCGGTGGCCTGCAGCATCCGCACGACCTCGGCGGTGTTGGCGGCGTTGGGGATGAGGAAGATCTCCTCGTCGGAGACGCGGTAGGCGATCAGGTCGTCGACCACGCCGCCGCTGTCGTCACAGCACAGCGTGTACTGCGCGCTGCCGGCGGAGATCCGGTCGATGTCGTTCGTGAAGCACGAGTTGACGAACTCGGCGGCGCCCGGCCCGGTCACGAGCGCCTTGCCCAGGTGGCTCACGTCGAACAGCCCGACGGAGGCGCGGGTCGCGGTGTGCTCGGCGACGGTTCCGGAGTACTGCACAGGCATCGACCAGCCACCGAACGGCGCGAAAGTCGCCCCAGCCTCGACATGGCGGGAGTGCAGTGGTCCCTCGTAGAGGTCTCCGGTATCAGTCATGTCGCCACTCCTCGCGCTCTCCAGTACGGCTGGACCCCCACGTTAGTCGATAGACTATGGTGCCCTCGCCGTGGCGCCCACGCCACGGTGCGCGGGCCCCGGGACCTGTTCCCGGCGATGTGCCCAGCCAGTTGCCCACGACCCCAGGAGCGCCTTATGCCGACCGCGGATTCGATCCTCAGCCACGACCCGGACCTCTCCCCGATCGAGGCGGTCACCTCGCCTGTGAAGTCCGACGTGGTGGTGGTGGGAATCGCCGCGGATGCCGCTGCCGACGGGGAGAAGAAGGCGGCCCCCGTCGTCGTCGCCCCGGGTCTCGAGGGTGAGGCGACCACTGCGCTGGCCACGCTCGCCCGGTCGATCGGCGCGTCGACCAAGGTCGGCGCCACCACCCGCGTGCCGGCGCCGGCGGGCGTCCCCGGCGATTCGGTCGTGCTGGTGGGCCTCGGTGGCTCCGAGGACGAACGGACCGACGAGGTCCTGCGCCGTGCGGCCGGTGCCGCCGCCCGCGCCTGCCGTGGCCTCGGGTCGGCGCTGGTCCTTCTCGACGCCGGGCGCGCGGAGGCCGTCGCCCTGGGCGCCGGGTTGGGGTCCTTCGCTCCGGCCAAGGTCACGGCGAAGGACGAGAAGAACGACGACGACGCAACCGCCGCGGACACCCTCCGGGTATTCGTCGGCGAGGGCGGCTCGGACGCGGTCTCCCGGGCCGCCACCATCGCCGAGTGCGTCGGTCTGGCCCGCGACCTGGTCAACACCCCGCCCAACCTGTTGTTCCCGGGCTCGTTCGCTGATCGCGCGGCGGCGCTTGCCGCGGAGGCCGGCCTGGAGGTCGAGGTGCTGGACGAGGCCGCGCTCGCCGAGGGCGGGTTCGGCGGCATCCTCGCCGTGGGTGGCGGCTCGTCCCGCGGCCCACGCCTGGTGCGTCTGACCCATCGTGGCGGCCCGGGGCGTCCGACGGTCGCGCTCGTGGGCAAGGGCGTCACGTTCGACACCGGCGGCATCTCCATCAAGCCCGCGGCGGGCATGGAGCAGATGACCATGGACATGGGCGGCGCCGCGGCCGTGGTCGCCACCGTAATCCTGGCCGCGCGCCTCGGGCTGGACATGACCGTCATCGCCTCGGTGCCGATGGCGGAGAACATGCCGTCGTCCACCGCCTACCGGCCCGGCGACGTGCTGACCATGTACGGCGGGACGACGGTCGAGGTGCAGAACACCGACGCCGAGGGCCGGCTCATCCTGGCCGACGCTATCGTGCGCGCCTGCGAGGACTCGCCCTCACACCTCATCGACACCGCGACGCTGACCGGTGCCCAGATGGTCGCGCTCGGCAAGAAGACCCCGGGCGTCATGGGTACCGAAGAGTTCCGCGACCGCGTCTCCGAGCTCAGCCGCGGGGTCGGCGAGGGTGGCTGGTCGATGCCCCTGCCCGAGGAGCTGCGCGACGGCCTGGACTCGGAGGTCGCCGACATGACCAACGTGACCCCGCACCGCTGGGGCGGCATGCTCTCGGCGGCCCTGTTCCTGCGGGAGTTCGTGGCCGAGGGCGTGGAGTGGGCGCATATCGACATCGCCGGTCCGGCGTACAACGACGGCGGCCCGGAGGGCTACCTGCCCAAGGGCGCGACCGGCGTGCCGGTGCGGACCATGCTCGCGGTGCTCGAGGACATCGCCGCGACCAACTGACGGCGTTCGGCGGCTTCCGGCCGCCGACGGCTTCCGGGGGCCGACGGGCGGGCTACCGCTCGTCGGCCCCGCGCATCTGTTCGCGTAGACGTTCGGCGCGCTCGCGACGCTCCCGCTTGATGCGGACCTCTTCGTAGTCACGCATCCGCTGCGGGTACCCGTTCACGGAGGCGTCGAAGAGCGGCACCTTGAGTTCGGAGGTGATCCGACGGGCGGTGGCCAGGTCACCGACCGGACGACGCGTCCACTCGCCGTCGAACGCCACCAGGCACAGTCCCGGAACGGAGACCAGTGTCTCCGGTTCCAGGAAGGCCTCGACCCCCACGCGGGTGCGGCACCACCGGCGGAAGTGGTCCAGATCGGCCGGGTCGGCGGGGATCCGGGCGTTCCGCCGTCGGAAGATGTCCTGGATCCCCATCGTCGGCCTCCTTCCGCCGGACCCCCGTCCGGGGTGGGTCCGACCATGATGTGGCGATCGTACCGAGCCTCAGCAGCCGAGATCTGAGCGGCCACCTGCCGGAACCGGGTCCGGCCTGCGCCCGGATCGGTGCGTCCGGCAACGCCGACCAGTGGCAGAAGGCACAATGGACGACGATCATCTGGACTGGGCGCCACCGCGGACCGGTCCGGTGCTCCGACGAACAGATTGTTGCCCAACCCACGTCGCCGCTCATCGCGGGTGCGGACCGCGCCCGGGAGCTGCGCCTAAGAACTCTCGAGGAGTCACGACACCATGGCCTTCTCCGTACAGATGCCGGCACTCGGTGAATCCGTCAGCGAGGGAACCGTCACCCGCTGGCTCAAGAAGGAGGGGGACACGGTCGAGGTCGACGAGCCTTTGCTCGAGGTCTCCACCGACAAGGTCGACACCGAGATCCCTTCACCCACCGCGGGTACGCTGACCAAGATCATCGCCGGCGAGGACGAGACCGTCGAGATCGGCGGCGAGCTCGCCGTCATCGACGACGGCTCGGGCGGAGCCGACGATTCCGGCTCTGGCGAGGACGCCGCCGAGCCGGCCGAGGACACCTCCTCTGACGATTCGACCGACGAGCCGGCCGAGGACACCCCGGCCCCGGCCGAGAAGGCCTCCGGCGGCAACAAGGGCAGCGGCAAGGGCACCGACGTGGTCATGCCCGAACTCGGCGAATCCGTCACCGAGGGCACCATCACCAAATGGCTCAAGGCGGTCGGCGACACCGTCGAGGTCGACGAGCCACTGCTCGAGGTCTCCACCGACAAGGTCGACACCGAGATCCCCTCCCCCGTCGCCGGCACCCTCCAGAAGATCGTCGCCGACGAGGACGAGACCGTCGACGTCGGCGCCACCCTCGCCGTCATCGGCGAGGGCGCCGCCGGCGAGGCCGAGCCAGAGGACGAGGGCACACCCGAGCCCGCGGAGGAGGCCCGCCCGGCGCAGGCCCCCAAGCAGGCCGAGGGTGACGCCACGGACGCCTCGGGCGCCGAGAAGCAGGCCGACAAGGCCGGCGACACCCCCGAGCCGGAGAAGAAGGCGGCCGCCAAGGCGGAGGCCAAGACCGACGGCGGGGACGCCGGACGGCGCGAGAAGTCGGCTCCGCAGGCATCCTCCGACTCGGGTGTGCCGAAGCGGGCCGAGCCGGCGGCTGCCGCCAAGTCGGGGTCGTCCCCATACGTGACCCCGCTGGTGCGCAAGCTCGCGCAGGAGAACGGCGTGGACCTGGACACGGTCAAGGGCACCGGCATCGGTGGCCGAATCCGTAAGCAGGACGTCCTCGCAGCGGCGCAGGGCGGCACGGACGAGAGCACTCCGGAGCCCCCCGCCAAGGCGGCGGCCACCACCGGTGGTCCGTCGTCCGCGGGAGTCCGGCCGGAGCTCGCCGAACTCCGCGGCACCACCAAGAAGGCCAACCGGATCCGCAAGGTCACCGCCCGGATCACCCGTGAGTCGCTGCAGTCGAGCGCGCAGCTCACGCAGGTCTTCGAGGTCGACATGACGCGCGTTGCGCAGCTTCGTGCCCAGGTCAAGGAGCAGTTCGCCGACAAGCACGGCGTCAAGCTCACCTACCTGCCGTTCTACGCCAAGGCCGTGGTCGAGGCTCTCGTCTCGCATCCGAACGTCAATGCGTCCTACGACGAGGACTCCAACGAGATCACCTACCACGAGTCGGTGAACCTCGGCATCGCCGTGGACACCGAGGCAGGACTGCTCTCGCCGGTCATCAAGAACGCCCAGGACATGGATATCCCGACCCTGTCCAAGGCGATCATCGACCTCGCGGAGCGGGCGCGGGCCGCCAAGCTCACTCCCGACGATCTCTCGGGTGGCACGTTCACCATCACCAACATCGGCAGCGAGGGTGCCCTGTTCGACACCCCGATCCTGGTTCCGCCGCAGGCGGCGATGCTGGGCACCGGCGCGATCGTGCGTCGCCCGGTGGTGGATGCGGACGACGACGGCGAGTCGATCGCCATCCGGTCGATGGGCTACACCCCGCTGACCTACGATCACCGCCTGATCGACGGCGCTGACGCCGGCCGCTTCCTCACCACGGTCAAGGACCGTCTCGAGAAGGCCGAGTTCGAGAGCGACCTCGCGCTGTAGCCGGTAGGTCCTGACGACGGGCGCCCTCCTTTCGGGAGGGCGCCCGTTCTCCTGTCTCACGTGGGTATCGGCAGGGGCTTTTCGAGCCGGCCGCCCTCTGCCGTCGGCATCGGGGCCTACGCTGCAGGACATGCCCTTCAACGGTCAATCCCTCCGCCGCGACCCGACCCCTCCGGAGATCCGCCGACTCGACACGGTCGAGTACTCCCCCACGTGGGAGCTCCAGCGCACCCTCGCCGAGGAACGCGCGGACGGGCTCCGCGGTGACACAGTCCTGCTGTTGGAGCATCCCGCGACCTACACCGCGGGCAAGCGCACCGAGCCCTCGGACCGGCCGATGGACGGCACCCCGGTGGTGGACGTCGACCGTGGTGGCCGCATCACCTGGCACGGCCCCGGCCAGTTGGTGGGCTACCCGATCATCGCGCTGTCCGACCCGATCGACGTGGTGGAGTACGTCCGGCGGGTCGAGCAGGCGCTCATCACCACCTGCTCCCGCCTCGGGGTGGAGGTCAGTCGGGTCGAGGGCCGCTCGGGGGTGTGGTGTGCCGCCTCCGACGGGCGCCCCGAGCGCAAGATCGCGGCGATCGGGATCCGCGTCCAGCGCGGGGTGACGATGCACGGGTTCTCGCTCAACTGCGACTGTGACCTCGGTGCGTTCTCGCGGATCGTCCCGTGCGGCATCGTCGACGCGGGCGTCACCTCGTTGACCGAGGAGCTCGGCCGCACCGTCACCGTGTCAGACGTGCTGGAGCAGGCCACCTCCGACTTGGTGGAGGCCCTGGACGGCCGGCTGCCCGTCGTGTGATTCGAGCGTAGGGTGGCTGGCGTGACTGTGACTCCCGAGGGCCGCAAGCTTCTGCGTATCGAGGCCCGCAACGCCGAGACCCCGATCGAACGTAAGCCTTCCTGGATTCGAACCCGCGCCACCATGGGGCCCGAGTACAAGGAACTCAAGGGTCTGGTCCGTACCGGCGGCCTGCACACGGTGTGCGAGGAAGCCGGATGTCCCAACATCTACGAGTGCTGGGAGGACCGTGAGGCCACTTTCCTCATCGGCGGCGAGCAGTGCACGCGTCGCTGTGACTTCTGCCAGATCGACACGGGCAAGCCCAGCGCCCTGGACCGCGACGAGCCCCGCCGTGTGGCGGAGTCGGTCCGTGAGATGGGGCTGCGTTATTCGACGATCACCGGAGTCGCCCGGGATGACCTGCCCGACGGCGGTGCGTGGCTGTACGCGGAGACCGTCCGCAAGATCCACGAGTTCAATCCCAATACGGGCGTAGAGAATCTGATCCCCGACTTCAACGGGAACCCGGACCAGTTGGCCGAGGTGTTCGAGTCCCGCCCCGAGGTGTTGGCGCACAACCTGGAGACCGTGCCCCGGATCTTCAAGCGCATCCGGCCCGCGTTCCGGTTCGACCGGTCGCTCGAGGTCATCCGCGCTGCCCGCGATTTCGGGCTCGTCACCAAGTCCAACCTCATCCTCGGCATGGGAGAGACCACCGAGGAGATCGTGGACGCGATGCGCGATCTGCACTCCGCCGGGTGCGACATCCTCACGATCACGCAGTACCTTCGCCCCAGCCCGCTCCACCACCCGATCGACCGCTGGGTCAAGCCCGAGGAGTTCGTGGACCTGTCCGAGCAGGCCCGTGAGATCGGTTTCGCCGGCGTCATGGCCGGGCCGCTGGTCCGCTCCTCGTACCGCGCCGGCCGCCTCTACGTCCAGGCGCTCGAGCACCGTGGCGAAGAGGTCCCGGAGCACCTGGAACAGCTGAAGACCGGCGGCGCCGCGTCCCAGGAGGCCTCGAGCGTCCTGGAGCGCGAACAGGCTCGCGTCTGACCGTTCTCCCCCGCACTCCCCCGGAGCGCTCACCGCGGTTCTCGAACCGTGGTGTCGGCCACGTATCCTGATGGGCATGGCGAAGAGCGAGCTCAGCAAGGCGGACAAGAAGGAGGCCCGGGCCGCTCGGCGGCAGGCGGGCAAGGAACAGCGCGGCCAGATGTGGGAGGCGCTGAAGATCCAGTCCAAGCAGGACAAGCTCCTGTGGCCGCTGATGATCGGCGCGGTGGTCCTCTCCGCCCTGGTGTTCTTCTTCCTCGGCAAGATCTGGGGCGGCGAGTGGTGGATGCTCCCGCTGGGCGTCCTGGTCGGCGTCATGCTCGCCATGACGATCTTCTCCCGCCGTATCCAGAACACCGTGTACGGCAAGGCCGAGGGCCAGCCCGGGGCAGCGGCGTGGGCCCTGGACCAGCTCCGCTCGGGCTGGCGCGTCAACCAGGCGGTCGCGGCGACCACGAACTTCGACGCGGTCCACCGCGTCGTCGGCCGCTGCGGCATCGTGCTCGTCGGCGAGGGACAGCCCCACCGCCTCAAGCCGCTCATGATGCAGGAGAAGAAGAAGGTCGCCCGCGTGGTGGGTGACACCCCGATCTACGAGCTGATCGTGGGCGACGAGGAGGGCACGACCCCCGAGCAGGTGCCGCTGCGCAAGCTCAACCGTCGACTCACCCGGTATCCGATGAACATCAGCCGGCAGAAGGTCGATGCGCTCGACACCAGGCTTCGCGCGCTGAGCACCAAGACCGGGGTGCAGAACCAGATGCCGAAGGGCCCGGTCCCCCAGGGCGCCAAGGTCCGCAACATCCAGCGCAGCGCCCGCCGGAGAGGGTGAGCGACCCGACGGCCGAGCGGCCGCGGCCTGGGACGACACAAGGTCCCGGTCCGCGCACGACAAGAGCGTTCCGACGCTCTCGCATCAGCGGGAAAGTCGGAACGCTCTGGTCATTTCCGGGGCCGGGCGATGCCGGGCCGGGCCGGTGACCGCGACCGGGTCCTCGGCGCTGGGCGAGTCGGCGAGCCGGCGTATCAGCGGGTGCGGATCAGTGCGGTGCCCGTGGCGCGGTCGTGCATCCCCCGGCCGTCCTCATCCTGAACCAGCGGCGGGATCAGGAAGAAGATGAAGACGACCCGGACCAGCGACCGCACGAATCCGACCCGCTCATCGGCGTCGATCCTGGCGGTTCCGATCCCGAGCATCGCCTGCCCCGGCGACTGGGCGAACAACCAGACGCAGACCACGCCGATCACACCCCAGACCGTCGGGACCGCCCAGCTGGTGACCGCGGCGGCCGTCTCTCCGCCCAGGGCCCCCGGCCCGGCGAATGCCACGACGATCCCGACCAGCGCGTAGGCGAGGAACCAGTCCACGATGAGCGCACCGAAACGGGCGCCCAGCGAGGCCATGGACCCCTCGCCGGCGGAGGGCATCCCCAGGCGCTCGCCCTTGTACTTCTGTTCGGGTCCGCCCCCGGACGAGGTCGGTCCGGACAGCCATGAACCCGCTACTTCGCGCATGTACCCAGGGTAGCCGGGGAAACCGCCGATCCCCATGTCGGTGGCCTGTGCCCCGCCGGACTAGGCTGGGACGAGTGGGAAGGACTCCACCCGGTCCGTCGGTTAACACTCGCGAAACATTCACTTGACTGCCGGGCAACACCACGCCCATATCGTGAGGTCACCGCTCGACGGGAAGACACCGGTCGCCCGTCGCACTGAAGAGACGAGGAGCGACACCGTGGCATTCTCCACGCCGGACGAGGTCATCAAGTTCATCAAGGATGAGAACGTCGAGTACGTCGACATCCGGTTCACCGACATGCCGGGTGCCGAGCAGCACTTCTCGATCGCTGCCGCCGCCTTCGACGAGGACATGATCGAAGAGGGCCTCGCGTTCGACGGCTCCTCGATCCGCGGGTTCCAGTCGATCCACGAGTCGGACATGATGCTCCTGCCGGATGTCACCACGGCGCGCCTGGACCCGTTCCGCAAGGCCAAGACGCTCAACATCAGCTGCTTCGTGCACGACCCGTTCACGCGCGAGGCCTACAGCCGCGACCCGCGTAACGTCGCGCGCAAGGCGGAGGAGTACCTGATCTCCACCGGCATCGCCGACACCTGCTTCTTCGGTGCGGAAGCCGAGTTCTTCGTCTTTGATTCGGTTCGCTACGGCTCGGGCACCAACCACGGCTTTTACGAGGTCGACTCGGTTGCCGGCCACTGGAACACCGGTGCCCCGTCCGAGGCTGACGGCTCCCCCAACCTCGGTTACAAGGTGCGGGCCAAGGGTGGTTACTTCCCCGTCGCCCCGTACGACCACTTCGTGGACTTGCGCGACGAGATGTCGACCAACCTCACGAACGCCGGCTTCGAGCTCGAGCGACTCCACCACGAGGTGGGCACCGGCGGCCAGCAGGAGATCAACTACAAGTTCAACACCCTGCTGCACGCGGCGGACGACGTTCAGTTGTTCAAGTACATCGTCAAGAACACCGCCTGGCAGAACGGCAAGTCGGCCACGTTCATGCCGAAGCCCCTCTTCGGTGACAACGGCTCGGGCATGCACGCCCACCAGTCGCTGTGGAAGGACGGCAAGCCGCTGTTCCACGACGAGTCGGGTTACGCGGGCCTGTCGGACATGGCACGCCACTACATCGGCGGCATCCTGCACCACGCGCCCTCGCTGCTGGCGTTCACCAATCCGACGATCAACTCCTATCACCGGCTCGTCCCGGGCTACGAGGCCCCGATCAACCTGGTGTACTCGCAGCGCAACCGCTCGGCGTGTGTCCGCATCCCGATCACGGGCAACAACCCCAAGGCCAAGCGCATCGAGTTCCGCTGCCCCGATTCATCGGGTAACCCGTACTTCGCGTTCGCCGCGATGATGATGGCCGGGATCGACGGTGTGAAGAACAAGATTGAACCCCTGGACCCGGTCGACAAGGACCTCTACGAGCTCCCGCCGGAGGAGGCCGCCGACATCCCCCAGGCGCCCACCTCGCTGCCGGCCGTGATCGATCGCCTCGAGCAGGACCATGAGTACCTGACCGAGGGCGGCGTGTTCACCGAGGACCTCATCGAGAACTGGATCTCCTACAAGCGGGAGCACGAGATCGCGCCGATCAACCTGCGACCCCACCCGCACGAGTTCGAGCTCTACTACGACTGCTGAGCCCGGACCCCGCTGCACCGCGGGGTCGCCGGATGACCTCAAGACCTGAATACCGTAAACGCCCCGGCCGATCGGCCGGGGCGTTTACGGTTGGACCCAGTGGGACACGCCGACGTCGTGAGAAGCGCCGGAAGGAGCCGGGTGGATATGGATGCCGACGAGATCGACTTCCGGAGCTCCTCCCCGCGGGCGCGGCCGCTGAAGGTCGTCGCCGCCGCCCTCGACCCGGATCACGACCCGCGGATCGACAGGGACGGCCAGGGGTATCCCGTGCTCCTCAAGCTGTCCCGGGTACTCGACCCCGAGGAGGCGCGCCTCATCCTCGACCGCAATCCGTTCCTCCACGCGGCCGCCGGCTCACGCAAGCTCATCGCCATGGACACCACCGTGGAGACCGTGCGCGAGCAGAAGGACCGCCTGCAGCTACTGCTGGCGGAGGTCGAGGCGGATGCCCTGGCCGAACAGGCGCGCCAACGCCTCGAAGAACATCGGGCGGCCGAACTGCGGCTGGCCGAGCTACGCCGACGAAACGACGTGCTCGGCGAGATCGACTGGTAGCTGCCTCAGCCGCCTCGGCAGCCCCAGCCGGACGGAAGGCCCGGCGGAGTCAGCCTGCCTGGCGATCTCAGCCCAACTTCGGGAAATTCTGCGGGCAGTACGTCATGACCGCCGTGCCGAGGAAGTAGCCCTGCCCGTCCGGGTCCAGCCGGGCGTGCTCGCCCAGCCATCCCGACACCTCGTCCATCTGTTGCCCACCGTCGAAACGACCGCACGCCTCGTGCGCGGTCGCCACCGGGTCCATGCCCTCCGGCAGCGCGGTACCGCGCCCGTCCAGTAGCGCCACGAAGTCCCCGGCGCCAGGGGCGGGCGGCGGGGCGCCACCGGACGCCGGCGCGGGCTCACCCTCCGGGGCCGGCTCGGGTGCAGGGGGCGGGTCGGGTTCGCCGGGAAGCGGCGAGTGTGACGTGGACGGGGGCGGGGACACCGGCCCGGTCGGCTTCTCCGGACGCTCGTCGGCGAACGGGGTGGTGGTGGCGGCCGTGGTGGCCGAGTCCTGGGCGATGACCTCGGGGGCCTCACCGTCGACCGTCGCCCCGCCGCAGCCCGCCAGAGCGGCGGCGAGCGCGACCGTGGCCGCACCGGAGGCGACGAGACGCGATCGGGAACTCAACGGGCGTGAACTCATGGTGCGCATGCTAGGGCACTGGGTCCGCTACGCGGGTAGACGCACCGTCGCCGTGACGCCACGATGATCGGTCCGGTCCACGCGGACGGTGCTGGTCTCCCCCACCGAGACCGCGCCCCGGGCGAGGATGTGGTCGATCCCGATGAGCGGAGGGAAACGACGGTCGGCCGGCCACGTGGGCACCCACCCGTCCCCGCCCGCCGACACCGAATCCGCGTAACCGAGTTCGCGCAGTTCGCGGAACCTGACGTGATCCCAGGTGGCGTTGAAGTCCCCGCCCACCACGACCGGCGCCGGACCGGGCAGCCCGCCGAGATACGACCGCAGCCTGTCCGCCTCCTCGACGGCACGCGGGCCGTCGAAGACCGGCGCCACCGGGTGCGCAGCCACCACCGTGACCGGACCCGAGGGGCCTGCCATCTCGGTCCGCAGAACGCCCAGGCTGAAGCCGGGGATCCGCTCCGGGGAAGAGAGCGGATAGCGCGACCACACCGCCACGCCCTCGGTGCCCGGCGCGGTCGCCGCCGACTCATGCGGGAGCAGGCTCGTCAGGCCGGCGGTGCGCAGCGCATCCGCCGACTCCGGGGTGGCCTCCACGGTCAGCAACACGTCCACCCCGCCGGTGCGGACGGCGCGCACCACGTCGTGCGGGGCAGCTCTGCCGAACTCGAGGTTCTGCACCATCACCTTCAGGGGCACCCCGCCGGCGGGGTCGTCGTCGTAAACCGGTGACGACGCCACGAGCGGACCGTACTGGACCACCCCGGCGCCGACGAGCGCCAGGGCCAGGATGGTCAGCGCCAGGGAGCGGGCACTCAGCGCCGCGACCAGCGCGACCAGGCAGAAGAGCCAGGCCGCGAACGCGAACGTGGCCAACACCAGGACCGTGGGGTTCGCGGATCGGGACAGGTGGAGGGCGACCCCCGCGGCGGCGACCAGCGCCGCGAGCACGGACACGGCCCGCGCCGCCGGCCGGCGCCCCACGGGAGGTGGCGTCACCGAAGGAACTTGCGCAGATCCCCCAGCGCGGCGATCACGCGGTCGAGGTCGTCACCGTTGCGGACCATCGAGCGGACCGTCTCGGCGACCGAGGCGACGGTCGGCGAGGACGGAGCCCCGGACGCGGCGCCCGGCTCGGCGGTGGGCTCCACGAGCGCACGGGAGGCGGCGCGGGCTGCCCCGGGGCGACGACGATCCGGGCCCAGCTCGATCTCGAACCGGTCGCCCTTGTCGTCGGACCCGAGGCAGCGGACGCGCTCGTCGGCGGGCACTCCCGCGGCGCGGACGGCGTCGACGAACTCGTACAGCTCGCCGTAGGTGACCCCGTCGAGGGTGAGGGTGAGGTTCATCGTGACTGGCATGGGCCCAGGTTATCGCCGTTGGTGCCAGCGGCGCATCGGTGAAGACCCCGGGGTCGACCCTGATCTCACGCGGCGCGGCTCGTCAGACCTCGCCCCAGAACACGTGCTCGACGGCCTTGCGACCGTGGCGGGTCACCCGCAGGTACTCGTTGAGGAACTCGGCGCCGTCCGAGGACCCCGTGCAGATCGAGGCTACGGCGGACAGGATCTTGCCCTGGCCCGGCAGCTGGTCGACGGCCTTACCGCGCGCCAGCACGAGCGCGTTGCGGGTGTGGCCGGCCATGAGCCACGACTGCACCAGCGCATCGCGCTCGCCCTCGCTGAGCAATTCCGCGGAGGCCGCGGCGTCGAGCGCCTCGAGGGTCGAGGTCGTGTGCAGTCCGGGCACGCGTGCGGCGTGCTGCATGGTGAGCAGCTGGGCGCACCACTCGACGTCCGCGAGCCCGCCGCGGCCGAGTTTGGTGTGCGTGGCGGGGTCGGCGCCGCGCGGCAACCGCTCGGCGTCGATGCGGGCCTTCATGCGGCGGATCTCCTGCACGACCTTGGGCGGGACCCCGTCCTCCGGGTACCGGTGGTCGTCGATCATGTGGAGGAAATCCAGCCCCAGGCCGCGGTCACCGGCCACGAACGACGCGCGCAGCAGCGCCTGCAACTCCCACGTCTCCGCCCACGTGGAGTAGTAGGCGCCGTAGGAGGCCAGGGTCCGCACGAGGGGACCACTGCGCCCCTCGGGACGGAGGTCGGTGTCCAGGTCGAGAGGAGGATCCGACGACGGCGAGGACAGCAGCCTGCCCACGCGTTCGGCAACCTGGGTGGCCCATTTCAGGGCGTCCTCCTCGGCCACCCCCTCGGCCGGGTCGCACACGATCATCACGTCCGCGTCCGAACCGTAGGACAACTCGTTCCCGCCGAGACGGCCGAGACCGATGTAGGCCAGCCGGGCCGGTTGCCCGCCGCTGCCGGGCAGCATGTCACGGATCACCGCGGCGAGTGATGCCTCGAGTACCGCCTTCCACACCGCGGTGAGGCGTCGGCCGACATCGGGCGCGGAGATCATCCGCAACACGTCCGCCGCCCCGATGCGCGCAAGCTCGGCGCGGCGCAGGGAACGGGCGGCCGCGATGACCCGCTCCGGGGTGCGGTGGCGGGCGGCGGAGGCGGTGAGCGCCGAGGCGATGTCGGAGACCTTCGAGGCCATCAGCGCCGGCCCCTCCGCGCCGTCGGTGAGGTCGGGGATCACCTCGGGGTTGCGCATGAGCAGCTCCGCCACGAACGGGGAGGTGCCCAGAACCTGGACCAGGCGGCGGGCGACGATGCTGTCGTCCCGCAGCGTGCGCAGGAACCAGGTGATGTCCTCGTTCTCCTCGCACAGGCGGCGGTAGGCCAGCAGACCCGCGTCGGGATCCGGGGTGTCGGCCAGCCATTCCATGAAAGTCGGCAGGAGCAGCGCCTGGATGCGGCCGCGCCGGTTGTTCTGCCCGGCCAGCGCGCGCAGGTGCCCGAGGGCGTTGCGGGGCGCGCCGAAGCCCAGCGCGCCGAGCTGGCGCTCCATCGCCTGGGGACTGAGCGAGAGCGCCTCGGCGTCGTACGAGGCGATCGAGTCCAGCAGCGGGCGATAGAACAGCTTCGAGTGCAGGCGCCGCACCCGGCGGCGGACATCACGCAGGCGCTTGCGCAGCACCTGCGCCGCGTCACTGGGTCCGTCGGGCCGGATTCCCGAGGCGCGGGCGAGCCAGCGGTACCCCTCGTCGTCGCCGTCCTCGGGCAGCAGGTGGGTGCGCTTGTACCGCTCGAGCTGGAGCCGGTGCTCGAGGAGCCGGAGGAACTCGTAGGCGGCAACGAGGTCGGAGCCGTCCTCGCGCGCGATGTAGCCCCCGGCGCGCAGAGCGCCCAACGCCTCGACGGTGCTGGTGACGCGTAGCTCCTCGTCGGTGCGCCCGTGCACCATCTGCAGCAACTGGACCGCGAACTCCACGTCGCGCAGCCCACCTCGGCCGAGCTTGAGCTCGCGGTCCCGCAGGGCCTCGGGCACGTTCTCCTCGACCCGACGACGCATCGCCTGGACGTCGTGGACGAAGTCCTCCCGCTCGGCGGCGGTCCACACCATCGGGTAGACGGTGTCGTGGTACTCGGTGGCCAGGGCGAGATCGCCGGTCATCGGCCGGGCCTTGAGCAGCGCCTGGAACTCCCACGTCTTGGCCCAACGCCTGTAGTACCTGGCGTGCGAGTCCAGGGTGCGGACCAGTTCGCCGGCCTTGCCCTCCGGGCGCAGCGCGGCGTCGACCTCGAAGAAGGCCATCGAGCCGATACGCATCATCTCCCCCGCGACCCGCGTGGTCTTGGCATCGGCGGGCTCGGCCACGAAGATCACGTCGACGTCCGAGATGTAGTTGAGCTCGCGCGCTCCCCCCTTACCCATCGCCACCACGGCCAACCTCGTGGGCATCGGTGAATCCGGGTACACGGTCGTCACGGCCACCGAGAGCGCGGCGGTGAGGGCGGCGTCGGCGAGATCGGACAGCCTGGACCCGACCTCGCCGAACGGCAGGGCCGGCTCACGGGTCTCGACCGTCGAGGCGAGATCGTGGGCCGCCAGCAGCGCCACATGGTCGCGGTAGACGGACCGAAGCACGTTCACCGCGGCGCCGCCGATGATCCCGGCCCGATAGGTGCCGACGCTGCGCAGATCCTCGGACTGCGTCGGTTCGGGGGCGTCCCCGACCGGGGCCTCGGGGACGGCCTCGACCGCCGCGAGCAGGTCGGACAGGACGTCCTCGCGGGAGGGCAGCGGCGACCGCATCAGGGTCCACCGGGTCGGCTCGGCGACGATGTGGTCCCCCAGCTGGCTCGACGAGCCCAGAAGTGCGAGCAACCGCGCCCGCACCCGCGGATCGGAGCGCAGCGTCGAGTCTAGTGCTGCCACACCGCTGTCGACGGACAGGGTGGCGCCACTGCGTGAATGCGACTCGGCCGCCAACGACTCGCGGAGGCGGACCAGGGTAGCCAACGCCAGATCAGGGTCCGGAGCCCGTGACAGCGCCCGGAGGACGGGGACGGCGTCGTCGTCGTTCCATCCCAGGTACTCGAGGCGCTCCGCCGCCCGGTCATCCAGGAGTCCCAACCGCCCGGGGCTGGGGGTCCGGGGGCGGGCGGAATGCGGACTCACGCCGATACCTCGGGCGCCCGACCGCCGGTCACAGCGCGAGGTAGTTGCGGAGCTCGTACGGGGTGACGTCGCTGCGGTACTCGCGCCACTCGCGGCGCTTGTTGCGCAGGAAGAACTCGAAGACGTGCTCACCGAGCGCCTCGGCGACGAGCTCCGACTCCTCCATCGCGTCCAGCGCCTGCTCGAGACTGCCCGGCAGATCGGTGTAGCCCATCGCGCGCCGCTCGCGGCGGCTCATGGTCCACACGTCGTCCTCGGACTCCGGCGGCAGCTCGTACCCCTCCTGCACGCCCTTGATACCGGCGGCGAACATCACCGCGAACGCCAGGTACGGGTTGCAGGCCGAGTCCGGGCTGCGGACCTCGATCCGGCGCGAGGACGCCTTGTTGGGCGTATACATGGGCACGCGCACCAGCGCCGACCGGTTGGCCCGGCCCCACGTGGCCGCCGTGGGGGCCTCGCCGCCGCCGATGAGCCGCTTGTAGGAGTTGACCCACTGGTTGGTCACCGCCGAGAACTCCGGGGCGTGGCGCAGGATGCCGGCGACGAACGACTTGGCCGTGGCCGACAACTGGTACTCGTCGTCCTGCTCGTGGAAGGCGTTCGCGTCGCCCTCGAACAGGCTCATGTGGGTGTGCATCGCCGAGCCCGGGTGATCGCGCAACGGCTTGGGCATGAACGAGGCCCACACGCCGTTGTTCATCGCGACCTCCTTCACGATGTACCGGAAGGTCATGATGTTGTCCGCCATGCTCAGCGCATCGGCGTAGCGCAGGTCAATCTCCTGCTGACCCGGCGCGCCCTCGTGGTGGGAGAACTCCACGGAGATGCCCATGGCCTCGAGCGCCTCGATCGCGTGGCGGCGGAAATGCGGCGCGGTGTCGTGGACCGCCTGGTCGAAGTAGCCGCCGTTGTCGGTCGGCACCGGCTCCGCACCGTCGGTGTCCAGGCTGCGGAACAGGAAGAACTCGATCTCCGGGTGCACGTAACAGGAGAAGCCGAGGTCGGCCGCCTTGTTGAGCTGGCGGCGGAGCACGTGGCGGGGGTCGGCCCAGCTCGGGCTGCCGTCCGGGTTGAAGATGTCGCAGAAGATGCGGGCCGAGTGCTGGCCGCCGTCGGCGTGGGCCCACGGCAGCACCTGGAACGTCGACGGGTCCGGCTTGGCGACGGTGTCCGCCTCGGAGACCCGCGAGAAGCCCTCGATGGCGGACCCGTCGAACCCGATGCCCTCCCCGAACGCGCCCTCCAGCTCGGCCGGGGCGACGGCCACGGACTTGAGAGTCCCCAGCACATCGGTGAACCAGAGCCGGACGAACCGGATATCGCGTTCCTCTAGGGTCCTGAGAACGTACTCCTGCTGGCGGTTCATGCCGTCCAACCTAGTGCCTGCCGCATTACGTCCGTGTGACATCCCGCCCTGCGCCGCCGAGCCGTCGCCGGGGACACGCGCCGCGCCGTGCCGGTCCGGGCCGTGGCAGACTCGTCCGCGACGCCGCGCGGCCCCGGCTGCGCACGTCACCGCCCCCTATCCGCCCGGGGACCGGCGTACGACCGGCCTCGAGGTCACCCAAGGAAGGCCACACCGCCATGAGCGACAACCCCGACACCCCCGTCTACGGATCCGGCGCCGCGTCGGACACCGAAAAGCAGGGTCTGACCCGGGTCACCCGCATCCACCACCTCGCCGAGCTCAAGGCCGCCGGCGAGCCCTGGCCGATGCTCACCGCGTACGACTTCGTCTCGGCCCGTCTCTTCCAGGAGGCCGGGATCCCGGTCCTGCTGGTCGGCGACTCCGCCGCCAATGTCGTCTACGGCTACGACACCACCGTCCCCGTCACCGAGGACGAGATGATCCCGCTGGTGCGGGCCGTCACCCGCGGCGCCCCCAGGGCGCTCGTCGTGGCCGACCTGGTCTTCGGCTCCTACGAGGGCTCACCCGAGATGGCGGTCGCCGCCGCCACACGCATGATGAAGGAGGGCGGTGCGCAGGCGGTCAAGCTCGAGGGCGGTGTGCGCATGGCCCCGCAGATCCGGGCGATCGTCGACGCCGGTATCCCCGTGATGGCGCACATCGGCTTCACGCCGCAGTCCGTCAACGGGCTCGGCGGCTTCCGCGTCCAGGGCCGGGGCGACGCCGCCGACGAGCTCCGGGCCGACGCACGCGCGGTGCAGGAGGCCGGGGCGTTCTCCGTGGTGATGGAGATGGTGCCGGCCGACCTCGCCAAGGAGGTCTCCGACGAGCTGGAGATCGCCACCGTCGGCATCGGCGCCGGCAACGGGTGCGACGCCCAGGTGCTGGTCTGGCAGGACATGGCCGGGCACGGGACCGGGCGCACCGCGAAGTTCGTCAAGCAGTACGCGCAGCTGGCGGACAGCCTGCGCGACGCCGCCCGCGAGTACGGCACCGAGGTGCGCTCGCGCGCGTTCCCCGGCCCGGAACACTCCTTCTGATGACGGCCGACGGGACCGCCCCGCGCGACGGGGGAACCCTGCGCCGCGCGCCGTATCCGGAGATCGAACCCCACGAGTCCGGGATGCTCGACGTGGGCGACGGACAGCGGCTGTACTGGGAGTGCTCCGGCACCCCGGACGGCACGCCGGTGATGTTCGTCCACGGCGGTCCCGGCGGCGGCACCACCCCCGCCCACCGGCGGATGTTCGACCCGTCCGTCTACCGGATCATCCTGGTCGACCAGCGCGGCTGCGGCCACAGCACCCCGCATGTCGCCGACGGCGCCGACCTCGCGGTCAACACCACCTGGCACCTGGTGGGCGACCTCGAGCGCCTCCGCGAGCACCTCGGAGTCGAGCAGTGGCTGCTCTTCGGCGGATCGTGGGGGTCGACGCTCGCGCTGGCCTACGCCCAGGAACACCCCGACAGGGTCCGCGGCCTGGTCCTGCGCGGGATCTTCCTGTGCCGGCCATCGGAGATCGACTGGTTCTACCGTGGCGGCGCGGCGCACCTGTTCCCTGACGTGTGGGAGGGCTACCTGGCGCCCCTGATCGCCGCCGACGGCGCCGACGCCGTCCACCGGCCCGGGTACGACCACGTGGCGTCCTACCACCGGCTCATGCACTGCGGCGACCCCGCGACCGAGCTCGAGGCGGCCCGCGCGTGGACCACGTGGGAGACATCCACGTCGGCGCTGCTGCCCCGCACCCCTGCCGGCGACGGCGTCGGAACCGGTGATCAGGATCGGTTCGCCCTGGCGTTCGCCCGGATCGAGAACCACTACTTCGTCCATGACGCCTTCCTCGACGGCGCCGCGATCCTGGACCGGATGGACCGGATCACCCACCTGCCGGCGGTGATCGTGCACGGCCGCTACGACGTGGTGTGCCCGGTAGCGAACGCGTGGGAGCTACACGCGGCCTGGCCGGGCTCCGAGCTGCACATCGTGCCCGACGCCGGCCACGCCATGGCCGAGCCCGGCATCACGCATCTGCTACTCGAGGCCACGGACGCCTTCCGCCCCTGAGCCCGGCGGGCCGGTCAGCCCTCAGAGCACGCCGAACCGGCGGGACATGGCCACCGTGCCCCGCTGGTACGCGGACGGGAACAGCCGGACCAGGGCGTCGATGAGGTGCGCGTCCGGCCCCACGAGGATCCGGGCCCGCCGCCGCTCGACGCCGTCGAGGATCACCCTCGCGGCCGTCGAGGCCTCGGTGCGGGCGAACTTCTCGTCGAAGATCGAGGCGAAGCCCGCGCTGTCGAGCCCCTCGGCGGCGCCGGCGTTGCGGGCCACCGCGGTCTTGATCCCGCCGGGGTGGACGCAGCTGACGTCGACGGGATGCCCGTCGGCGAGCATCTCCATCCGCAATGACTCCGTGAACTGCTGTACTGCCGCCTTGGCGGCGTTGTAGGCGTTCTGGGTGGGCACGGACAGGATCGCGAAGATGCTGGAGACGTTGGCCAGGTGTCCGTCGCCGGAGGCGATGAGGTGGGGCAGGAACTCCTTGGTGCCGTGGACGACGCCCCAGTAATCCACGTCCATGACGCGGGCGATGTCCTTGTACCCGGATTGGCTGACCCGCCCGGTGAACGCGATACCGGCGTTGTTGATCACCAGGTTCACCACGCCGAAATGCTCGACGACCTGCCCCGCGTACTCGGCGACCATGGCCTGCTCTGTCACGTCGAGGCGCTGGGAGTGCACGTCGGTGGCACCGTCGGTGCGGGCCATCGCGACGGTCTGCGCCAGGCCGTCGACGTCGATGTCGCTCAGCGCCAACCGAGCGCCGCGGCGGGCGGCCTCGCGAGCGAGCTCGCGGCCGATCCCTGATCCGGCCCCGGTGACGACGACGACCTTGCCGTCCATCCGCCAGCGGGATCGGCGGCCCGTCAGCCCGCCTATCGTCTCGGTCGTCCTGGCGATCATGCCGCTCATGCCCGGGCCTCCTGTCGGGTGTGCTGCGCCGCCGCGTCGGCAGGAGTGCGGCGGTACGCGCTGAGATCGAACTCGCGCGTCTCACTACGGAAGGAGAAGGTGAAATCGGGCCACACGGCGGGGGCGTTGCCCTTGTCGTCGAGGTACCAGCTCCGACAGCCGGTCGTCCACACGGTGTCGCCCGTCGAGGCCCGCAGTTCGCTGTTGTAGGCGTCCTGGACCACCTCGCGGACGTCGACGGTCTGCAGGTTCCGCTCCCGCATCGTGCGCAGGGCGTCCGCGAGGTAGTTCAGCTGGGACTCGATCATGTAGATCATCGACGAGTGCCCCAGGCCCGTCGCCGGGCCCACCAGGACGAACAGGTTGGGATAGCCGGACACGGTCGTGCCCTTGTACGCCTCCATCCCGTCTGCGGCCCACTTGTCGGCGAGGGTCCGGCCATCGGCGCCGCGGACCCGTTCGAAGAACGGCGAGTCGGTGACATGGAAGCCGGTGGCCACCACCAGCACGTCCGCGGGGTGCTCGACACCGTCGGCGGTGGTGATGCCGCTGCCGGTCACCCGCGTGATGGGCGAAGTCACCAGATCGACGTTGTCTCTGGTGAGCGTCGGGTACCAGGTGTTGGACAGCAGGATCCGCTTGCAGCCGATCTCGAAGCGCGGCGTGACCTTCTCGCGCAGGCTCCGGTCCCGCACCTGCATCGCGAGGTGCGCACGTCCGATCGCCCGGATCGGCGCCAGCGCCGCGCGGCTGCGGGTCAGGCCGACGACCTGGAACTCGCGGCTGACGTACTGCAGGGTCCGCATGACGCGCTGCAGGCCGGGGATCCTCCGGTACGCCTTCCTCTCGATCTGCGGATACGTCCGGTCCATCCGCGGCAGGATCCACGGGGCGGTGCGTTGATAGACGTCCAGATGCGACACCGTGGGGGCGATGGACGGCACCACCTGGATCGCCGAGGCCCCGGTACCGATGACCGCGACCCGCTTACCCGCCAGCGTCACCGAGTGGTCCCAGCGGGCGGTGTGGAAGACCTGTCCGGCGAAATCGTCGATGCCCTCGATTTCCGGCCGCTTGGGCTCGCACAGTGCGCCGACCCCCAGCACCACCACGCGGGCATCGTAGGTGCCCTCGCTGGATTCGACGGCCCACCGGCCGCGGGCCTCGTCGAAGTCGACGGCGGTCACCTCCACGCCGAAGTGGATCTTGTCGCGGACACCGGCCTCCTGGGTGACCCGACGGATGTAGTCGTAGATCTCCCCCTGCGGCGAGAACGCCCGCGACCAGTCCGGATTGAGGGCGAAGGAGTACGAGTACAGGTGCGACGGGACATCACATGCCGCACCGGGATAACTGTTGTCGCGCCACGTACCGCCGACGTCCGTGCCCCGTTCAAGGACGACGAGATCGTCGAATCCGTCCTGCGTGAGCCGGATGGCCGCGCCGAGCCCCGAGAACCCGGCGCCCACCACGAGCACATCGACGGTCCTGACCTGTTCCACTTGACCCCCCAGAGACGACATCAGACTGCAGGCCCCGGCCGACCGCCTACGCGCTGCTCAGCATGTGACCAGTGCCACGCGAGCCCGGAGCCACGTCAGACCTTACTCCCAAGTAAGTCCGTGCAGGGGCGAAGGGACCTGCGGCGTTAACCCGCTGCTGGTACAACCAGATCATGGCGATCAGCGAGACCGTTGAGGTGGAGAGCAAGTTCGAGGTCGGGGCGGACGATCCGGCCCCCTCGGCCGAGGCCTTCGCGCCGCTGGCCGCGGACGATCCGGTGGAGCATCAACTGTCGGCCACCTACTACGACACGGCAGACCTGTCGCTGACCCGCCACAAGGTGACGCTGCGGCGCCGCACCGGTGGCGACGACGCGGGCTGGCACCTCAAGCTGCCCGGCCGCGATGGCCGGCTCGAACTGCAGGCCCCGCTCGGGGACGAGGTCCCGACCGAGTTCGTCGACGCCGTCGCCGGGCTGGTGTGCCGACGGGAACTATCGCCCATCGCCCGGATCGACAACCAGCGCCGGGTCACCCTCCTGCGCGATGCCGACGGGACGGCGGTCGTGGAATTCTGTGACGATCGGGTGACCACCGAGTCGTTCGTAGCCGACGGCTCCGCATCCCGATGGCGCGAGTGGGAGGCCGAACTCGTCGACCCGACCCTGCCCCACGCCGGGGAAGCCCTGGCCGCGGTCGCCGCGGCGTGCATTTCCGCGGGCGCGCGGGCCTCGTCGTCGTCGTCGAAACTCGCCCGCGCCGTGGGCCCGGTCCCCGAGGCGTGGGACCGCGGCGTCTCCCCCGTCCGCGACGCGCTCGGCGAGGACCTCCGGCAACTCCTCGACCACGACCCGGCCGCACGGCGCGTCACCATGACCGGCGTTCACCAGATGCGCGTCGCCGTGCGCGGGTTGCGCAGCACCATCGGCTCGTACGCCACCGAGCTCGATGCCGAGACCGCCGGAAGCGATGTGGACCTGGCCGCGCTGCTCGAGGAGCTGAAGGTGCTCGCCGCCGTGCTGGGCAAGGTGCGCGACATCCAGGTGGTCGACCAACGGCTCGGGACGATCGCCGCCGAGTACCCCGAGGACGTCGTGACGCTGCAGACGCGTCAGCGGCTTCGGTCCGAGTTCGACGCCGAGGAGAAACGGGCGGGCGAGCGCGTCATCGCGGCACTGCTCTCCGACAGGTACCTGGACCTGCTCGACGCCCTCCACGAACTCCTGCGCGTGGCCGGCACCGAACCCGGACCCGGCCAGCCCGGCGATGACCGATTCCCGGCCGAGGCGGACAAGAGGCAGCGGCGCGAGGCCGAGGAGATGGTTCTGCGCGGTGTCGACCGGCAGTTCGCGAAGTTCTCGAAATCCCGCACCCGGACCGAGCGCGACCTGGCCTCGCTCGACCTCAGTCTGGCGCAGCGGGAGGAACTGACCCACGTGGTGCGCAAGCGCGCCAAGGCGCTACGGCGCAACGTCGGCTCGCTACCGGACAGGGACGGATTGAACGTGGCGCCGCTGCGGACCGCGTGCCAGCGGCTTCATACCGTACTGGGCGAGGTCCAGGACAGCGTGACCGCGCGCCGGTGGATCCGTCGCATCGCGCGGCGGGCCGAGGCGGCCGGCGAGTCGACCTTCGGGTTCGGCGTGCTCTTCGAGCACGAGCGCGGATTCTCCGAGCACACCCTCGCCGGGTTCGAGAACGACGCGGCCACGGTTACCGCCGCCTACCGCGAACTGTCAGAATCGCGGCGTGCGACCCGACGCAAGAGGAGCAAGGGCGGCAAGAGGTCGCGGAAGAAGGGCTGAGCCGGGCCCGTCAGTCGTCCTCGTCCTGCGCGTCCCACGCCTCGTTGCGGGCCTTGGCTTTGGCCAACGCGGCCTCGGCCTCACCGCGGCTGGCGTACGGGCCCATCCTGTTCTCCCAGCCGCTGGTCTTTCCCTGCACGGCCTCGCCCGAGGCGAGGTCGTAGTACCACTGGTCGTCGGCCACGGCCGGTCTCCTTCGCTCGGTCCCACGGTGTGGCCCCACCCTATCGAGCCGCCCGGTGCGCCGCTGGGAACCCGGCGTCAGCACAGTGGGCGAACTCAAAGCCCGCTGCTCATTTGTCCCACCGGTAACATTCCCACCATTTGGGAAACAAGCACTATTCTCTCACTTTTGCCCTCGCGGCCTCTCTGACGTGCGAACTCGACACCTGACACCTCGACTGGACACCGGAAAAAACCGAATTGCGGTTGAGCTCGTTATTTCGCTGCGGTTACGTGGCCCTCAGCTGCGGCATGTGAGCAGCACCACCATCTCGCGGTCGTCAGATCGGCGGCCGAGAAAGCAGAAGGGGGACGCATGAAGAACGTCATCCGATCCGTCGGAGTAGCCTCTGTCGCCGTCGCATTCGGTGCCGGGGCGGCACTTTCCGCACCGATAGCCGGGGCCCAGTCATCACTTCCGGGCGGTTCGCTCGGTAGCGACAACTGCGGAGAGCAGATCGTAACCCCCTCCACGCTCGCCGCCTCCGGCTGGAGTACTCCCAGTGACGAGACCCCGGCCACGATCGAAGCCGTCGAGGCTACGGAGGATGTCGGAGAGGCGGCGCTGG
The DNA here is from genome assembly GCF_053645335.1 of Dietzia sp. NPDC055340. Classification (NCBI taxonomy): domain Bacteria; kingdom Bacillati; phylum Actinomycetota; class Actinomycetes; order Mycobacteriales; family Dietziaceae; genus Dietzia; species Dietzia sp. NPDC055340. The sequence goes on from NZ_JBSHML010000002.1 coordinate 168,742, forward strand.
TCTTCGGCGAACAGGACGAAGATACGCCGGGCGTATCGATGTACAAGGACGCCGGCGGCATGGATCTCGCGGACCTTCTCAGTGAGGACGACGAGCTTCTGCTGAACTTCGACTACACCACTGAAGGCCAGGCTCCGGCAATGCAGATCCGCCTCCTCGACGCTAGCGTCCAGGGCAACGACGGTGATGCCAAGGGGTTCGCGACCATCACGTGGAGCCCGGACGCTGGCACCGGCGACTGGCAGTCGGCTGATGCGAGCGAGTCCGAGCAGTTCTGGGTCACCCGTCCCGTCGTGAATGAGAGCGGCGAGGTGGTACTCCCCCGCGGAGAGCGGACCACCCTGGCGGACATCATCGAGAAGAACCCGGAGGCAACGATCACCGGTGTCGGTGTTCAGAAGACCCGCGAGAACGCGGCTGAGAGCGTCGCCATCGATAATTTCGTCTTCGGTTGCGAGACCACGAATTTCGAGCTCGATCCGGACGGGGGCAGCCTCGAGAACATCTTCGGTTCCGTGTCGGGCATCTTCGAGTCCTGACCGCTCCTGCGGCTGAGCAGGCCGCACTCCGCTGGACCATTCCAGCGCGTTCGCTGCGGGCGGGGATCTCACAAGCAGATCCCCGCCCTCGGCTTGTGTCTGTCGTTCGGTGCGCGCACTGTCGGGTTGCGGAAGGCAGGCGAACGAGCCGGCCTGTAAGCCGGTTACGTGTTTCAAAGGGTTACCCAGCGTGACGGGGGCAATACTCCAACATCATCATCATGACCACCAGTCGAGCCTGCGTATCATCCCACCGACCAGCAGTGCTCGCTGCCGCCTCATCTGCCACCTGCCGGTTCGTTGCGCCAGCATCAAGAGCAGTGCAGGTGCGCGTCGCGAGATTGCCCACTTGGACATGGGTGAGACTGACACCGGCAATCTCGCCGATCTGCTCGGATAGTGTCACCGGATCGCGGCCACCCACTCCATCAGCCGTTGTCGGGTCACGGTCAGAAGATGTGGGTGCGAGACTGCTGGTGGAGGTAGTATCGGCAGCGGCCTCTTGTTCGATCGCCTCTTCCCATCCCAGCCCGGCGAGGAACACCACGAACATCGCTAGTGCCGCGACGACAACGCCACCGACGATCCACCATGTGCGGGACGTCTTGGTCTCGGGCTGGCCGGTAGCGGTCCAGGGGTCGGGGTTGGTCACGGTGCGTCTTTCGTCGGGTGCGAGGGTATCCATATCAGGTGTGTACGACGCTCACGCGGCGCCCATAATTTCCAGCTGCAGGTCGGTTCCCATAGCGTGACCGCGCCACCCTCGAAGCAATCGTGGGTGAGGGAGCCCTGCTCGAGCTTGCCGGCGCGTGACGCGAGCCAGCCGACGAGGACTCGGCTGGGTCCGAGGCGGTGGCCGTTGGGGCAGCGAGTGGGGGCGTCGGTCCAGAGCATGCGCGGAGGGTAGCGGCGAAGTCCGTCAGGCCCGGCCGGTCCCGCACTGGTCCCGCAGCAGCCCTGCCTGCCGCCGGAACGCGCGGATAATGCGTACGGTGCGTAATGTTCGGGCCTACGCATATCCGTAGTTCATACGCCGACCAGCGGCGGGGTGAACGAGCCGGCCTGTAAGCCGGATCCTGTGCCCTCCACGAGGGAGGGCGACGACCATCCATCTGGGCACACCGTCGCCGGGTACCTCAAGCGGTCCACCCGCGGACTCGGGCGAGCAGCCCTTTCGTGCATCGCTGCACGTCATCCGCGCAACCGCACCACCAGGGGTGCGGTCTTTGACCTTGCTCCGGGCGGGGTTTACCTAGCCACCCCGGTCACCCGGGGTGCTGGTGCGCTCTTACCGCACCGTTTCACCCTTACCGCACCAACGGCGCGGCGGTCTGTTTTCTGTGGCACTGATCCCGCGGGTCACCCCGGGTTGCCGTTAGCAACCGCCCTGCTCTGTGGAGTCCGGACTTTCCTCGGGAGGCGGGCCTGTCGCCGACCGGCGATGGTCCCCGTCCCGCGGCCGTCCGGCCGACTCGTTCGCCAGACAGTCTAAACTCTCGCAGCGCTGGACCTTCAGTCGAGATGCGAGGTGTCGTTGACCAGGTGGACCGAGGTCGGCCCGTCAGAGTAGAAGCGCACGTCCGAGACGGACGCCAGGTCCAGATGCAGCCGGAACAGCAGATCGTCACCGGCGTTCAGCCCCGCCCGGATCGCGAGCTTGATGGGCGTGACGTGGCTGACCACCGCGACGACCCCACCGGGGCGCTCGTCGACGATCCGGCGCAGCCCCCGCTCGACACGTTCGCGGACAACGGCGAAGCTCTCCCCGCCCGGGGGCGCGACGGTGGTGTCGCCGAGCCACTGCGAGTGCACGTCGGGGTCCTGTTCGGCGGCCTCGCGGAAGGTCAGCCCCTCCCAGGCACCGAAATCGGTTTCGATCAGGTCGTCGTCGACGAGCAGCGGGACACCTGCCGCCTGGGCCGTGCGCTCGGCCGTGGCCAGGCATCGGCGCAGCGGCGAGGACACCACGGCCGCCAGGTGCGGCTGCGCCGCCAGGCGTGCGGCGGTGCGCTCGGCCTGGGCGACGCCGAGCTCGGTGAGTTCCGGGTCGCCCTGACCGGAGTAGCGTCGGTCCACCGACAGCGGCGTCTGACCGTGCCGCGCGAGCAGGATGTGGGTGGGCCTGCCGACGGCCCCGGTCCAGCCCGGGCCGCCGCTCACGAGTTCGCGGTGCGGACCACGATCACGCCGCACTCGGGACAGTTCAGGACCTCGTCGGCCGCGGCGGAGCGGAACGCCGAGATCGTGCTGCGATCCAGGTCCATGGCACACGCCGAGCAGCGGTTGCCGTTGAGGATCGCGGCGCCAACGCCTGCGGAATCCGCACTACGGCTGTAAAGCTCCAGCAGGTCGGCGGGCACGTCCTCGGCCTCGCGCGCCCGCTCCGCGATCGTCGCGGTGACGGAGTCCTCGAGCTCGGCCAGAGCGGTGTCGCGGACGGTGATGGCCATTCCGATCTGCGCATCCAGGTCGGTGACTACTGCTCCGGAATGCCGTACATCGGCCTCGACCGCCTCATGGCGTTCGCCGAGCTCGGCCAGCTCCTCCTGCAGAGTCGCCTCGCGGCGGGCCAGCGACCGGAGCTCGTACTCGAGTTCCGTGCTCTGTCGTTCGGAGATGCCGCCGGCAGCAAGCATCTTCGAGTCGTTGGCGCGGCGCTTACGAACAGCGTCGAGGTCCGAGCGCAGCTTGGCGATCGCCCGGTCGAGATCCTCGACGTGGATCCCTGCGCGCGCCGCCGACTCCACTCCCGCCCGCCGCTGCGCCTGAAGATCATCGAGAGCCGCCTGCTCCGGCAGCGCATCGCGCCGGTGCGTGAGCCCGGCCAGTCGCAGGTCGAGGTCGGCGAGGTCGACGAGTCGACGCTGGAGGTGGGGATCGGCCTTCATGGGGCCCAAGACTACCGCCGCCCGCCGCCGTCTCCCCCCGCGGAGACCGTCCACGGGTCGGTACGTCGGTCACACACCGTCGCCACGACCCCGGCCCGCTCCTCGAGCAGCGCGGCGGCCTGGGCGCACCACGGGAACTCGAGCGCCCAGTGGGCGGCGTCGACGAGCATCGGCCCGCCCTCGCGGAGGTGCTCGTCGACCACGTGGTGCCGCAGGTCGCCGGTCAGATACACGTCCGCACCGACCGACCGGGCCAGACCCAGCAGCGAGTCGCCGGACCCGCCACACAGTGCCACGCGGCGGATCCGTGCCTCCGGGTCACCGGCCGCGCGGACCCCCCACGAGGTGGACGGCAGCCTGCCCGCCACCAGCCGGGTGAACTCCGCCAGCGTCATGGAAGCGTCCAACTCGCACACCCGACCGAGGCCTGCGTCCTCTGCGCTCGGCGCGGGTCCGGCATGGTTGACCAGCACGTCCATGGCAGGAACCTCGTACGGGTGGCCATCGATGACGGCCCGTCGCACCACCGACCGCAGCTCCGGCGGGGCGACGAACTCCACCCGGAGCTCGGCCACCTCCTCGGCCTCACCCACCGCGCCGATCGTGGGATCGGTGCCGTCGCCGGGTCGGAACCGCCCCGTCCCGGCAACCGAGAAGGAACACTCCGCGTAACCACTCATCCGCCCCGCCCCGGCGGCGAACACCGACTGCATCAGCGTGTCGACGTCGCCCTCGGGCACCGTCACGACCCACCGGTCGACCGTTCCGTCACCGCTCGGTGCCAGCGGCCGGCCGGGGGTCAGCCCCAGCACCTCGGCGAGGGCGTCGTTGACACCCGGCCGGGCCGAGTCGGCGTTGGTGTGCGCCGAGAACAGGGCGCACCCACCTGCGATGAGCCGGTGCAGCAACCGCCCCTTGGGGGTATCGGCGGCGACCGAGTGCACACCCTTCATCAGCGGCGGGTGATGGACCAGCAGCAGGTCGGCGTCCTCGGCGAGCGCGTGATCGACGACCTCGTCCGTGGCGTCCACGGCCACCACGACCCGCCTCACCGGCGCCGAGCGATCCCCCGCCACCAGCCCGACCCGATCCCACGACTCGGCGAGTCGGGGCGGGTAGGCCTCCTCGAGAATCGCTATGACCTCGCCGAGGGTCGGGGCCCCGGGGGTCGCCGGCTCGGTTGCTGCAGATCCGGTGGTCACTGTGATTCCCCTATCCGTCCCGCGTCCGCCGCACGCGGACGACACCGCCCACCATCGTGCCCCGCCGCCCCCGCGACTGTCCGCGGCACCGGTGAAGTATGAGGGGGTGGGGGCGATGTTGCCGTCGTCGCTTCTCCCCGTCCCCCGGGCCACTCACCCACGCCACCCGCTCCCCCGGCCGGCCCGGCCCCGCGCCGGCGATCTCTGGGAGGATGGCGGCATGTCCGACCGACCGATCCTGCTCGTCGACCTCGACGGCACCATCACCGACTCCCTCGACGGCATCTCCCGCTCCCTCCAGCACGCCCTCGATGCCGTGGGCGGCCGCTGGGACTCCTCGCGCGACATCCGCTCCATCGCCGGGCCGCCCATGACGGAGACCCTCGCCTCACTCGGTCTGGCCGGCGCCGACCTGGACCGCGCGCTGGCCGCCTACCGCGAGCGCTACGACGAGGTGGGCTGGCAGGAGAACGCCGTGTTCACCGGCATGGACACCCTCCTGAACCGACTCGCCGTGGACGGCTACCGGATGGCCGTGGCGACCAGCAAGGACCAGGACGCCGCGCGGCGGATCCTCGCCCACTTCGACCTGGCCGCGCCGTTCGAGTTCATCGGCGGCGCCGACCTGTCCGTGGGCAGGCTGGCCAAGGCCGACGTGATCGCTCATTCCCTCGATGCGCTCGGGGTCGCGGCCGTGCCCGCTGCCGACGGCGGGACCCGGGGCGCGCTGATGATCGGCGACCGGGAGCACGACGTCGAGGGCGCGGCCCTGTACGGCATCGACACCGCGCTGGTGCGGTGGGGCTACGGGCGGCCTGAGGAGTGGAACGACGCGCGGTGGTCCGCGATCGACACGGCCGACTTGGAGGCGATCATCCGTGAGCAGTGATCGCGTGCGAGTGGTGTTCGTGTGCACCGGCAACATCTGCCGCTCCCCCATGGCCGAGTCCATGGCGCGGCAGGCGTTCGCCGACGCCGGGATCGGCGACCAGGTGGTCGTGTCGAGTGTGGGGACCGGCGGGTGGCACGTCGGTGACGGCATGGACCCGCGGGCGGCCGCCGAGCTCGAGGCGCACGGGTTCGGCAGCGTGCATGCCGCGGCCAAGCTCTCCGGCGCTGATCACGACGCCGACCTGGTGGTGGCACTCGACAGCGGCCACCGCGACCACCTGCTCGCCGAGGACGTGGCCGCCGAGCGGATCCGTCTGCTGCGCTCGTACGATCCGAGCGCCGACGGCACCGACGTCGCCGACCCCTACTACGGCGACCACAGCGGTTTCACCCGCACCCGCCTCCAGATCGCGGCCGCGCTGCCCGGCCTCGTCAGCGAGGTGCGTGGCCTGCTCGGGTAGCCCCGCCGGTCCGACGGATACCCTGGAGGCATGCGGAATCTGCGGCGTTTCCTGACCCCCGGCTGGGTTCTGGGTGTGTTGGCCGTGATCGTGTTCGCCTGGGCGTGCTTCGCGATCCTCGCCCCGTGGCAGCTCGGCAAGAGCGGCGACCTCGACGCGCGCAACGCGCGGCTCGCCGAGTCCGTGGAGGCGGCACCGGCGCCGTTGGCCGAGGTGGTCTCGAGCCCCGGGGACTACGCCGAGCGCGAGTGGCGTCTGGTCACCGTCGCCGGGCGGTGGCAACCGGAGGCGGAGGCGCTGCTGCGGCTGCGCTCGGTCGACGGCGAGCCCGTCTACCAGGTCCTCACCGCGTTCGCCGCCGATGACGGCCGGGAGTTCCTGGTCAACCGCGGCTACATTCCGGTCGGCGAGAACAACACCGTGCCGGAATACGAGGCCGCCCCCGGCGGGAACCTGGAGATCACCGCCCGGCTGCGCGCCGCGGAGGACGGGCAGGCCGAGCCGGTGACCGTGGACGGGCTCCCCGCGGTCCGGATCGTCGACCCCGTCGTCCTCGGTGAGACCCTCGGCCAGCCGGTGGAGACCGTCGGCTACCTGCAGTTGTCCGGCGGCCAGCCCGGCGCGCTCAACCCGGCGCCGATTCCGTCGATCGAGGCCGGCCCCTACCTCTCGTACGGCCTGCAGTGGCTCGCCTTCGGCATCCTCGCGCCCGCGGCGCTCGGCTACTTCGCGTGGTCCGAGGTCAAGGCCCGGCGTCGCGACGCCGAGGAGGCCGCGGTGTCCGACGTGGCGGCGCGAGACGCCGGTGGTGGCGAACCCCGCGATGATTCCGACGACGACACAGTCACCGGCGACACCCCCACCCGCGCGCGTGCCGGGACCGGTACCCCCGGCCCCGGCGCTGACGGGGCCGGCGCTGACGAGGCCGGCGCCGATCCGACCACCAACGTGGCGATAGCCCGGGAGCGGGCGATGCGGGCCCGCTACGGCCAGCGCGACGACGCGGAGAAGCGCCGGGCGCACCGACGCGCGGACCGCCTACGCTCCTGATATCCGGCCGCGCGATTCACCTGAACTCCCCCGCCGTCGCCGTCCATGCGGTGAGATCGCTGATATGACTCGACTGTTGCGCGCCCTGGGCGCCGCGACCTCGCTCGGCATGGCCCTGGCCGGACTGACGTCGTGCACCGCCGCCGACCGTGCCGTCACGACCGCGGATCAGTGCTCGGACTCCTCGGCCGCCCCCACCCCGGACCGGCACGAGCCCGGGCAGGCGATCCTGATGGCACCCGCCGTGCGCAGCTCACTTCCCGTCGGACCCGTTCGGGGCTGGGAGCAGGTCGTCTCCGTCGCCGACGGGCGCACCACCCTTGCGGCCGTGCACACGGACGGCACGGTCTCGGTCGTCGGCGTCGACTACCAGGGATCGCTCGCCGGCACCGGCGGCGGCGCCGGCGAAACCCTCGCCCCGCGGGTCGTGCCCGGGATCTCCGACGCGGTCTCGGTGGCCGCCGTGGGTTCGAGCTTCCTCGTCACGCACCGCGACGGCACGGTGACGGGATGGGGTGATCCCCTGATCGCCGACGGCGGACAACGCGATGACGAGCTCGACGGCATGGCGCCCACCCGGGTCGGCAAGGTCGAGGACATCGTCCACATCGCCGACGGCAGTCTCAACGTCCTCGCGCTGCGCGCCGACGGACGCGTCACCGGGTGGGGCACCAATCTGGTCCGGAGTCTGGGGGAACCGAACGGAACCCGCGTCCGCGACATCAAGGACGTCTCCGGAGCGGTCAGCATCGCCAACCCCGGGGACGTCGCCGTGATCGCCACCGGCGCCGGCGAGGTGTGCGCGTGGGGCAACAACCAGAACGGTCTGCTCGGCGTAGAGCCGCGAGGCGGTGAAACCGCGAGGCCGGTGCGGGTGGGCGACCTCGAGGGTGTGTCACACGTGGCCGGCGGCATAAATTATGCGCTGGCCCTGGATAGGGAAGGCCGGGTCTGGGCCTGGGGGCGCACGGTGTCAGGTGTCCTCGGCGACGGGAACACCGAGAACACCGCGATAGCCACCCCGCGCGAGGTCCCCGGTCTGCCCCCGCTCACGCGGATATTCGCCGCTGACTCCGCCTCGTACGGGATCGACGACGACGGCGGCCTGTGGGCGTGGGGAGGCAGCCGCCGGGAGGGACCGTACGAGAACACCGATCGTCTTCCCTACCTGCTCCCGCTCCCCGGGCCGGCCCAGGAGGTCTCGGGCAACGTGGTGCTGCTGGGACCCTCGTCCTGACCGGGATCCGACTCGGGGTCACCACATGATCCCCGCTCAGGCGAGCCGGAAGTCGCCACCCTCGTCGACGGCGAGACCGCGGGAGACCAGGTCTTCGAGGTGTTTGACGCACACCTCCCGCTCCATGTGGTCGGCGAACAACGGCCGGGGGCCGGGCCGGTAGAGGACACCCTCGCCCACCATCTCGTCGGCCCGCGACCTCCCCGCCCCGAGCAACTCGACTACCCGGGCTTCACGGACATCCATCATCGACGCGTATTTCGCGAGCGCGTCCCGGTACTCGGCTCGGTCGGAGAACGGACCCTTGTGGTGGAACGTCGCGTAGCAACGGGCCTCAACCTGCGCACAGATCGCCACGGTGCGACGCATGTCGCCCAGGCTCGCACTTCGATCGCTGTAGAGGGGGCCGAACGCGGACAGGTCGACGTCCGCGAGGAAGAGAACCCCGTCGGGCTCGATGAGAAAGCCACAGTGCCCCGCCGCGTGGCCGGGCATGGGGATCACCGTCGCCGTCACCCCACCACCGAGGTCGAAGACCTCGTCATCGGTGTAGATCGAGACGTCAGGGATCGGGGCCCAGTCGAAGGCGTCCCGCATCTCCGCCTCCCAGGCACCCCGGGCGAACCCCATCTCGTCGACGAACGCCTCCCAGTCCCTGACTGGGCCTGCGTCCTTCTCGTGGACCACGACCGGGCCCGTGCGGCGACCGGCGCCCACGACATAATCCTCGTGGAAGTGGCTGAGCAGCAGCAGGTCGGCCGCGGTGGGGTCCAGATGGGTGGCCGAGTCGAGCAGGATTACACTCTCGCCCGCCCGGATCTGCAGCGGGTTCCCGTCGGGGTAACGACCCCCCTGCGGTCCGACGAGCTGGTCGACATTCGGTCCCAGTGGGCGTCGCCGGGCATTCATGCGCGCTACCTCCGCTCACGAGGGGACGCACGGACTGCATCTTCCGTGGTGCGCGCGGAGGGAATCGAACCCCCGACCGCTGGTGTGTAAAACCAGAGCTCTAACCGCTGAGCTACGCGCGCGTGATCCGGTGCGTCGAGCGCACCGGTGCAGGTGAGACTAACGCACTCGCCTCGCGGACCGACTGCCGCCCCGCCCCCGGTTCGCCGGGGGCGGCGCTCACATTCGGCCCGGGCGAGAACGCGTTACCGACCCGGGAAGGACTACTTCCGGGGAGCGCTGTTCTTCCGGAGAGTGAGTCGGCTACCGGCCCAGTCGCCGAGGGCGGCCGTCCGGGTCTGCAGCATCCCCGCGGTCTGCGCCGATTCCGCGATGACCGCCGGCTCGACATGCCCGTCCAGCCCCGTCTTGGGGGTGAGGACCCACACGGATCCGTCGTCCGTCAGAGGAGTCACCGCATCCATCAGCCGATCGACGAGGTCGCCGTCACCGTCGCGCCACCAGAGCAGCACAGCGTCGACCACCTCATCGGTGTCTTCCTCCAGCAACTCTGATCCGACGGCGTCCTCGACAGCCTCGCTGATCGACTCGTCACAATCGGAATCCCATCCGACCTCCTGAACGAGCATGCCCTCCGCCAGTTCGAGCTGACCAGAAACCTGGTCCGCTTCGCCCTGCTGGTTCGCCGCGGCGACCACCGTGGTGTTCCTCCCTCTAATCCGGGTTGATGTTTCGGTTCTTCGCTGACTAGGAACAGTACCCGCGCACGGGCGCAGGCGAAACGACTACCGCCGATTTAACGGGTCCGGCACCGCCCACGTGTCGCCCGTCACGCTTTGGGGCACAATCGGGATCGTGGCCCGACTAACGGTCCATACCGGGCCCGCCGCCCTCCCGCCCACACCCGCGGCACACGCGGCGGCCCGGAAGCTGCACCACGACATGGGTGATGGCCCCACCTGGCCATCACGGTTTGAATCGCAGAAGTGAGGACGAGAGATATGACGCCCAGAGCAGGCTCCAAGGACGGTTCCGCACCCACCAATGTGCCGGTCCTCCGCGAGGGGGTCGCCTCGTACCTCAACGACTCCGACCCGGAGGAGACCCAGGAGTGGATGGACTCGCTCGACGGTCTCCTGGCCGAGGCCGGCCCCGAGCGTGCCCGCTACCTGATGCTCCGTCTGCTCGAGCGCGCGTCGAAGCAGCGTGTGCCGCTTCCCGCGCTCACCTCGACCGACTATGTCAACACGATCCCCACCAGTCTCGAACCGAACTTCCCCGGTGACGAGTCCGTAGAGCGCACCTACCGCCGCTGGATCCGCTGGAACGCCGCGATCATGGTGCACCGCGCCCAGCGCCCGGGCATCGGGGTCGGCGGCCACATCTCGACCTACGCCGGCGCCGCCCCGCTGTACGAGGTGGGTTACAACCATTTCTTCCGCGGCAAGGACCACCCCGGCGGCGGCGACCACATCTACTTCCAGGGCCACGCCTCTCCCGGCATGTACGCACGCGCCTACCTCGAGGGCCGGCTGCGTGAGCACGACCTGGACGGGTTCCGACAGGAGAAGAGCCACCCCGGACGGTCGCTGCCCTCTTACCCGCACCCCCGCTGCCTCCCCGAGTTCTGGGAGTTCCCCACGGTCTCGATGGGACTGGGTCCGCTCAACGCGATCTTCCAGGCGCGGTTCAACCGGTACCTGCACAACCGCGGGATCGCGGACACCTCTGAGCAGCACGTCTGGGCGTTCCTCGGCGACGGCGAGATGGACGAGGTCGAGTCGCGGGGCGCCCTCCAGGTCGCGGCGAACGACGGCCTGGACAACCTCACGTTCGTGATCAACTGCAACCTCCAGCGACTCGACGGGCCGGTGCGCGGAAACGGCCAGATCCTCCAGGAACTGGAGTCGTACTTCAGCGGTGCGGGCTGGAACGTCATCAAGGTCGTCTGGGGCCGCGAGTGGGACAAGCTGTTCGAGAAGGACACCGAGGGTGCACTGGTATCCCTGATGAACTCCGTCTCGGACGGCGACTACCAGACGTTCCGCGCCAATGACGGCGCCTGGATCCGCGAGCACTTCTTCGGCCGGGACCCCCGCACCGCGAAACTCGTCGAGGACATGACCGACGACGAGATCTGGGATCTCCGCCGCGGCGGCCACGACTACCGCAAGATCCACGCCGCGTACAAGGCCGCCCTGGAGCACACCGGACAGCCGACGGTGATCCTCGCGCACACCATCAAGGGTTTCGGCCTCGGCCAGAACTTCGAGGGCCGCAACGCGACCCACCAGATGAAGAAACTGACCCTGGACGACCTGAAGCTGTTCCGCGACACCCAGCGGATCCCCATCACCGATGAGGAACTCGAGGCGGATCCGACGCAGCCCCCGTACTACAACCCGGGCCCGAACTCCCCCGAGATCCGCTACATGCTCGAGCGGCGGTCAGCGCTCGGCGGCCACGTCCCGGAGCGCCGGCAGACGTTCACCCCGCTGTCCGTCCCGGGAATCGACTCCCTGCCCTCGCTCCGCAAGGGCTCGGGTAAGCAGTCCGTGGCCACCACGATGGCGCTGGTGCGCACGGTCAAGGAACTCATGCGCGACGAGGACCTGAAGGACCGCTTCGTGCCGATCATCCCCGACGAGGCCCGGACCTTCGGGATGGACTCCTGGTTCCCGACGCTGAAGATCTACAACCCGCACGGGCAGAACTACACCTCGGTCGACCACGACCTCATGCTCAGCTACAAGGAGGCCAAGGACGGCCAGATCATGCATGAGGGGATCAGCGAGGCCGGTTCGGTGGCGGAGTTCACCGCCGCCGGCACCGCGTACGCCACCCACGGCGAGCCGATGATCCCGCTGTACATCTTCTATTCGATGTTCGGCTTCCAGCGCACCGGCGACGGCATCTGGGCCGCCTCCGACCAGCTGGCCCGGGGTTTCCTGTTGGGCGCCACCGCCGGCCGCACGACGCTCACCGGCGAGGGTCTGCAGCACATGGACGGCCACTCCCCGCTCCTGGCCGCCACCAACCCGGGGATCATCTCCTACGACCCGGCGTGGGGCTACGAGGTCGCGCACATCATCCGCGCCGGCATCGAGCGGATGTACGGCCCCGGGGCCTCGCATGAGACCGAGACCGACGGGATCGACCGCAACGTCTCGTACTACATCACGCTGTACAACGAGCCCGTCCCCCAGCCGGCCGAGCCCGAGGACCTGGACGCCGACGCGCTGCTCCGCGGCCTCTACCGGTTCCGCAAGGCCGAGAGCGGGACCCACAAGGCCTCGATCCTCGCCTCGGGTGTGGCCATGTACGCGGCCGTCGAGGCGCAGAAGATCCTCGCCGAGACGTGGGACGTCGCAGCGGACCTGTGGTCGGCGACATCCTGGAACGAGCTCGCCAGGGACGGCTTCGAGTGCGAGCGGCACGAGCTGCGTCACCCCGATCAGCAGCCGCGCGTCCCGTTCGTGACGGCCGCGCTGGCCGACGCGAAGGGCCCGAAGGTCGCGGTGACCGACTTCCAGAAGGCTGTGCCGGACCAGATCCGCGCCTGGGTGCCCGGCGACTTCACCGTGCTGGGCTGCGACGGTTTCGGCTTCTCCGACACCCGGCCCGCCGCCCGTCGGTTCTTCAACACCGACACCGAGTCGATCATCGTGGCCGTGCTCGCGGGCCTGGTCCGCGAGGGCAGCATCGAGAAGCGCACCCTGCTGGAGGCGGCCCGCCAATATCAGATCGACGACGTGATGGCGGCTCCGGAGCCGACGACGGACCCCGGAGTGGCGTGACCGATACGACCGACCCCGAGCCCGGGGCACAGGAGAAGCAGTCGATCCGGCGGCGGTCCGCCACGCCGCCGGATCAACGGCCTGTGTCGGACGCGCTCCTCAAGCGCATCACCCGGTACTCGGGGACGTTGTCGACCGAGGCCGTCCGCGCCCTCGAGGTGGAACTGCCGTTCTTCGCGGAACTGTCAGCCGATCAACGCGCGGAGATCCAGCTCATCATCCAGAGTGCGGTGCGAGACTTCGTGACCTGGATGCGCAACCCGCAGGCGCAACACACGGACACCATCGCGGGATTCAAGCTGCTTCCCAAGGGACTCGGGCAGGGACTGACCCTGCAGCAGACCGTGCAGCTGGTCCGTTCCACCCTCGAGTACTTCGAGCTGGTGATGCCCCGAATCACCCACAACGAACGGCAACGCGGACTCATGATCGCCGCCGTCCTCAAGTTCGGTCGCGAACTGGGATTCACCGCGGCCTCCGTGTACGCGGCCGCGGCTGAGAACCGCGGCGCGTGGGACACCCGCATGGAGGCGATGATCGTCGACGCGGTCGTCCGTGGTGACCGCTACGCCGATCTCACCTCGGGGGCCTCCGCCCTCAACTGGGATCCGACCACGGCCGCCACCGTGATCATCGGTTCCCCCCGTGACGACCTCGGCCTGGCCTCGGTCACCGCGGTGCATCGGGCGGCCGTCGCTTCCGGCCGCCACGCCCTGGCGGTGGTGCAGGGGGCGCGGCTCGTCGTCATCCTCTCCGGAGAGATCGAGTCGACCGTAACCATCCCCCCGGCGGTTCTCGACGCCTTCTCCCCCGAGGCCCCCGTCGTCCACGGGCACACGGTGGGGTCGCTCGTGGAGGCGCCGGACAGCGCAGCCGAAGCACTGTCCGGCGCAGCGGCCGTGAGCGGATGGCCGGGTGCACCCCGGCCCGTGGCCGCGATGGACCTCCTCCCCGAGCGTGTCCTCGGCGGAGATCGCAGCGCGGCCTCCATGCTCGTCGAGCGCGTCGTCGCACCGCTCCGCGGTGCGGATTCCTCGGTCGAGGACACCCTGCGGGCCTATCTCGACTCCGGCGGACACGTCGAGAAGTGCGCCCGGGAGTTGTATGTCCATCCCAATACCGTGCGCTACCGCTTGAAAAGAGTGAGCCAGATCACTGCCTTCGACCCCCTTAACGCCAGGGATGCTTTTGTCCTCCGAATCGCCTTGGTTCTGGGGAAGTTCGACGAGCGCGGATCTCAGGAGGGCTAAATAATCACTCTCGTCCCAATGTGTAACGAAACGGACTCTCTGACAGATGGGCTGGCAGCCAACTCGCGTTTTGTGGGAACTCCACAAAATCTCGTTTCCGTTTCTGGCTTGCAGAACATCAGTGGAACCGACCCCGGACGTGTTGTCTGATACCCGTGCTTTGCCTTACTGCCCCCGGACAAGGGTCCCAGAAGGCCGGGATGCTCGCCCCCTGGCTCGAGCTACCCGGCGCCCAAAGCCGTATCGATGAGTGGACCGCCGCCAGCGGACTCGACCTCGAGCGGCTGGGAACCACTGCGACCCTTCAGGACATCACCGACACCGCGGTGACCCAGCCACTGGTCGTGGCCTCCGCGCTGCTCGGCGCGGCCGAGCTCCGTCGTCGCGGTCAGATCCCCGCCGACACTATCGTGGCGGGACACTCGATCGGCGAGGTCGCGGCGCTCGCGATCGCCGGGGTCATCTCCGAGTCCGACGCCCTGCGGCTCGCCTCCGTTCGGGGCCATGCCATGTCCCGGGCGTGCGCTGATCGCCCCACCGGGATGATCGCCGTGCTCGGCGGCGTCGAGGCCGATGTGCTGCTCGCGCTCGAGAACGCCGGTCTGACGCCCGCCAACCGCAACGGGGCGGGCCAGATCGTCGCCGCCGGGCCACTGGAGGCGTGCGACGCCCTGGAACAGAACCCGCCGAGCCGTGCGCGGCTGCGTCGACTCGAGGTCGCCGGCGCGTTCCACACCCAGTTCATGGCCTCGGCGGTCGACGGGGTCGGCGAGCTCGCCGCCTCGATCCGGGTGAGCGATCCCGAGCTGACGTTGCTGTCGAACGCAGACGGCATGGCCGTCACATCCGGCCGTGAGGCGCTCGATCGCGTGATCTCCCAGATCACCAGCCCCGTCCGCTGGGACCTGTGCACCCAGACGATGCTCAAGCGCGGCGTCGACACCTTCGTCGAGCTCCCGCCGTCCGGTGCGCTCGTCGGGCTCGCCAAGCGGATGATGCGCGATGTCCCCCGCTACGGGCTCAACACCCCCGAGGATCTCGAGCAGACGCTCGACTCGGTTCCCGCGCTCAGCGGCACCTAGACCACACCCATCCACCCGCGAGATCCGGCGCCCGCCGGAGATCGCCTACTGCCGTTCGTCATGCCCGCCGGGCACGGCGTAACCCAACCGAAAGGACACCACATGGCACGCACCGAGGCCGAGATCGTCTCAGGACTGGCGGAGATCATCGAGGAGGTCACCGGAATCGAGCCTTCCGAGGTGACCCCGGAGAAGTCCTTCGTCGATGATCTCGACATCGATTCGCTCTCCATGGTGGAGATCGCCGTGCAGACCGAAGATCGCTACGGCGTAGAGATCCCCGACGAGGACCTCGCGAAGTTGCGTACCGTGCAGGATGCGGTCGATTACATCAAGAAGATCGACCAGGCCTGATATCCCGCCTCGCATGACGGGCGGGGACGCGCTCATGGGCCGAAAGGTGCGGTCGGTGCACCACGTCGAGCCCGCGTCCCCTCCCGTCACCGCGGGGCACTCCATATCAACGACAACCCGCCCAGCGCGGGAGACCGGGTACGAGAACCGGATCGGGACGGGGGTCCCGATTCCGGCGCTCACCCACCAGCCAGTCCGGGGGTCCGTTAACGGCGCACTCTCCCTCACCGGGACATGCGCCAGGGAAAGGACTGCACTCATGACCATCACCAGCACTGTGGACCAGAACACCCAGATCGATCCGCGCGACCCCGTCGTCCGGCTCGAGAACCTCTTCGATCCCGCCTCTCTGGAGTTCATCACGGAGCCCGACGCCTCGGGTGCGCTCGCCGCACGCGGGCGCATCGACGGCATCGCCACCGTCGCGTACGCCACTGACGCGACCGTCATGGGCGGCGCAATGGGTCTCGACGGCTGCCGCCATATCGTCAAGGCGATCGACGTCGCCATCGACGAGGAGCTGCCCGTCATCGGCGTGTGGCATTCGGGCGGTGCCCGTCTCGCCGAGGGCGTCGAGGCGCTGCACGCCGTCGGCACCGTATTCGAGGCGATGGTCCGCGCATCGGGCCGCGTGCCGCAGATCTCCGTCGTGCTCGGCCCCGCCGCCGGCGGCGCCGCCTACGGCCCTGCGCTGACGGACGTCGTGATCATGGCCCCGGAGGGGAAGGTCTTCGTGACCGGACCCGCCGTGGTCCGCGACGTCACCGGCGAGCAGGTCGACATGGAGGGCCTGGGCGGCCAGGACGTGCACCACCGCAAGTCGGGTGTGTGCCATATCGCCGCGGATGACGAGCGTGACGCCCTGCACCGGGCTCGCCGCCTCGTGAACCTGCTGTCGGCGCAGGGCGAATTCGACCAGCGTGCTCTCGAGTCCGACCACACGGATCTCGCCGGGCTGCTGCCCGAGTCGCCCAAGCGCGCCTACGACGTGCGGCCACTGGTCCACGGCATCCTCGACTCCTCCGAGCTCGACGGCAACACGACGTTCGAGGAACTCCAGGCCAAGTGGGCCCCCAGCATCGTGGTGGGCTTCGGCCGGATCGCCGGCCGCTCGGTCGGCGTGATCGCCAACAACCCGCTCCGGCTGGGCGGCTGCCTGAACTCCGAGTCGGCCGAGAAGGCCTCCCGGTTTGTTCGCCTCTGCAACGCCTTCGGCGTCCCCCTCGTCGTGATCGTGGACGTGCCCGGCTACCTGCCGGGCGTCTCACAGGAGTGGGAGGGCGTCGTCCGTCGCGGCGCCAAACTCCTCCACGCCTTCGCCGAGGCCTCTGTCGCCCGGGTCACCCTGGTCACCCGCAAGATCTACGGCGGCGCCTACATCGCGATGAACTCCCGCGCTCTCGGCGCCTCGGCCGTGTTCGCCTGGCCGGACGCCGAGGTCGCCGTGATGGGAGCCAAGGCCGCAGTGGGGATCCTGCACAAGCGCACCCTGGCCGCCGCGCCCGAGGAGGAGCGCGAGGAACTCCACGAGCGTCTGGCGGAGGAGCACGCGGCGATCGCGGGCGGTGTGGGCCGTGCCATGTCGATCGGCGTGGTGGACGAGGTCATCGAGCCCACCGACACCCGTCGTCGTCTGGCCGAGGCACTGGGCTCCGCGTCGCACACCCGCGGCCAGCACAAGAACATCCCGCTGTGATCTGACCTGCCCTCCGGCCCGTTCCCGGAACACGAGAACGCCCGCTCCCCGATCGTCGGGAGCGGGCGTTCTCGTGGTGGACGAGGGAGCGTACGGCGTCAGCCGACGCGCGAGAGCCAGGTGACCTCGGCGGCGGCGGGATGGCCGCGCAGAGGCTCCAGCGCACGATCCCAGGCGGAGCCCAGCTCGGCCTCGACCGCGGCATAGAACGCCGCGGGACCGGCGGCCATGAGGTGCCGGAGCCTGTTTTCTCCGAGCACGACGTCGCCGCTCGCGCCTGTCTGCCCGCGCCACATGCCCAACTCGGGCGTGTGCGAGAAGCGTTCGCCGTCGACGAGGTCGCTCGGGTCCTCGGTGACCTCGAAGGCCAACATGGACCACTTTGCCAACGCGTCAGCGAGGCGCGCGCCGGTGCCGACCGGGCCGATCCAGTCCACGATGGCCTTACGGGCACCGGGCTGGGCCGGCTGGTCTTCCCAGCGCATGGCCGACGACGCGTCGAGAATGCTCGCGAGAGCCCACTCGACGTGAGGACACAACGCGGTCGGCGCGGCATGGATGAACACCACGCCGGTCGTCGTATCCGCGAAATGGTTAAGGTCAGACATCACTTCACTCCCGACTCACTGAGGGACGTCTTCCCCAACGACCTCATGAAATCGTGTGAATGATGTTGCGTGTGTTGTTGTTGTTGTTCACCACTGTGCCCCAAGTGATCGACTTACACCAGTGACACTTCTGGATTCTCAGCAAAGTTACAGCACCGTGATTCCGGTGATCCGACCACGCCGCGGTGTGTCGCGAACTCTCCACCAGAAACCGTGCGACGCCCGCGAGTCGCGTCAGATGCCCCGGCGCTTCAGCCCCGGAGCGCGTCCGTCTGACTCGCCCGCGCAGTGGCGGCGTCCACAACGCGATCGGACAACTCGGGCCACAGCGGCTTGGCCCAGTCCCCGAAGTCCCGGTCGGTGAGCACGACCAGCGCCGTGTCGATCTCCGGCTGGACCCACAGCAGCGTCCCGGACTGACCGAAGTGACCGAACGTCGCCGGCGAGTTGTGCTGCCCGGTCCAGTGCGGATGCTTGGCGCCGCGCAGCTCGAAGCCCAGCCCCCATTCGCACGGCTTGTGCATGCCGTACCCGGGCACGAGCCCGTCGAGTCCGCGGAACTGCTCACTCACCGCCTCCTCGAGGGTCGCTGCCGCGAGCAGCCGGGGCGCAACGAGCTCACGCGCGAACGCCACGAGATCGGCCAGACTGCCCGACGCGCCGTGCCCGGCCGAGCCCTCGAGGACCGTGGAGGTCATGCCGAGCGGCTGGCACACGGCCTCGTCCAGATACTCCGGAAACGCGATGCCCGTGGCCTCCGCGATGTGGTCGGCGAGCACCTCGAAACCCGCGGAGGAGTAGATGCGTCGCTCCCCCGGCGCGGTGCGGACCTTGTCGCGGTCGGCGAAGTCCAGGCCCGAGGCGTGGGCGAGCAGGTGCCGCACGGTCGAGCCCTCCGGCCCGGCCGGATCGTCCAGGGAGATGGCCTCTTCCTCGACGGCGAGGAGCGCCGCGAGGGCCACGATCGGTTTGGTCACCGACGCCAGCCGGTACACGCGGGACCGGTCGCCGTGGGTCGTCACCGCACCGTCGGGGCCGACGACCGCCGCCGAGACGTTATCCACCGGCCAGTCCTCGACGGTGGCGAGCGCCTTCTCGAGCAGGTCGTGCGACATCGGTTCCTCCGTGGTGCGTGTGTGGTTCGGTCCTGCCCGCCAGTCTGTCAGGTCCGGGGCACGTCCCGACGCCGGAAGCCCACGAGTCCCGCGGTCACGAGCACAGCCGTCACCGCGAGCAGCACCACGACCCCCGCCGTGTCGACGGGGCCGGCGGGCGGGGTGCCCACCGCCCCGAACGGGGAGAACCGCATCTGGGCGTCGGTGAGTCGGAGCGTGGGTCCCATGAAGGTGACGACGACGGCGACGACGAACACCACCCACGCCAGGGTCTGCAGTCGCGGTGCGAGGCCGAACAGTCCCACGGACAGTGCCGCGAACGCCAGCACGGCCGGCAGCTGCCACAGCCCCGCACCGACGATCGAGCCGAACGTCCCGGGGTCGTCGAGCGCGGCCGCAGTAGTCGCCGCGAAGGCGAGCGAGCCGGCCGCGACCACCACGGTCGCGCCCACGGCCGCCACCACCGCGTGCCCGGCCAGCCAGGACAGGCGCGTACGCTCGCCGGCCAGTTCCACCTCGAGTCGCGCGGACGTCTCCTCGCCGCGAAGTCCTCCGAGCGTCTGCAGCACGAACCCGGCCCCGAGGAAACCGGTGAACGCGACGAGCATCCGGACCACCGAATCCACCACCGCGCCCGAGCCTCCGAGAAAAACGGCGAGATCCGGGTTGGATTCGATCGCGTCGACCACCACGGCCATCAGGCTGCCGTACAGCCCCATCAGTGCCACCACGCCGAACGTCCAGCCGATCAGCGCGCCGAGGTGCTGGTGCACCGCCGCGCCCGTGCGGGACGCGCGCCACCGGCTCGCGTGGGCGGGGCCCGAACCGGTCGGGATCATGCCCTCGCCGACGTCCCGCCGACCGGCGAGCCACACCGCGAGCGCCCCAAGCGAGCCGGCCACCGCGACGGACAGCAGCAGCGGCCCCACGGAGGGGTCGCCGAAGGGCCGGACCAGGGTCTGCCAGCCGAGAGGGGAGGCCCAGCCGAGCGCGGTGCCCCGGGTTTCGCCGATCCCGCGCGTGACCAGCGTGAGCCCGGCGATGGCCAATCCCACCGCCCAGACGGTCCGACTGTGGGCGAACACCTGGGCCAGGACGGCGGCGCCGGCGGCGTAGACCCCTCCTGTGGCCGCGATGGAGGCGACGTAGAGCACCGCGCCGGTGCGGTCGATGTCGAGCGCGAATGTGGCCGCCCACAGTGCCAGCCCGAGGAGGAGGAAAATCCCGACGACGACGACGAGGGCGGCAGTGACCGGGGCGAGTCTGGCCACCCTGGCCGACAGCATCAGCTCGGAGCGTCCGGACTCCTCTTCCCTCCTCGTCACGCCGACGGTGAGAGCGATCGCCATGATCGGGATGCCGAACGAGACGAGCGACGCGAACTCGTTCATGACGATCCCACCGAGGGTGTCGAGTCCGGCTACGCGGCCGGTGAGCATCACCATCGTGTCGCCGAGCGAGGCCGAGTACGTGGCTCGCTTGGCCGGGGTGTCATACAGCGACGCGATCGACACGCCGGTGGCCAGGAACAGGACGGATAGTCCGATCACCCACGCGGCTGCGGGTCGCCAGCCCGTGCGCAGCGCGACCCGGGCGAGCAGTCCCGTGCCGGCCAGCGGCGAGGTCACGCCCGCGCTCCCGAATAGGCGTCCAGGAAGAGATCGTCGAGGCTCGGCGGGGTCGCGGTGAGGGTGTGGATCCCGGCGTCGTGCAGAACCCCTGTCACCTCTCCGAGCAGAGCGGCCGGCACGTGGCAGCGGACCTCGAACCGACCGTCGACCTCCGTGACCCGCAACCCGTCCACGCCACCGTCCACGACGTCGCCGATTCTGTCTAGCCCGTCGGGCCTCCTGTCGGTGATCGCGTGCACCTCGGTGGTGGTGTGCCGTCGCAGTTCCGCGAGTGTCCCCGAGCTGACCGTGCGGCCGTCGCGGATGATGCTGACGCGGTCGGCGAGCGCCTCGACCTCACCCATGATGTGGCTCGACAGCAATACCGTGGTGCCGCGGTCGACCGCGTCCCGCACGCACTCCTGGAACACCTGCTCCATCAGCGGGTCCAGCCCGGATGTCGGCTCGTCCAGTACGAGTAGCTCGGGATCAGAGGCGAACGCGGCGATCAGGCAGACCTTCTGCCGGTTGCCCTTGGAGTAGTCGCGGGTGCGCTTGGTCGGGTCCAGTCGGAACCGCTCGATCAGTCCGTCGCGACGCCCCTGCTCGAGGCCGCCCAGCGCCCTGCCGAGCAGGTCGATACTCTGCCCGCCGGTCAGCCGCGGCCAGAGCGTGACGTCGCCCGGGACGTAGGCCAGGCGGCTGTGGAGGTCGACCGCGTCGCGCCACGGGTCCGCGCCGAACAGAGTGACCCGTCCGGAGTCCGCACGCATGAGCCCGAGCACGATCCGGATGGTGGTGGACTTCCCCGACCCGTTGGGACCGAGGAATCCGTGGACCTCGCCGCGGCTCACGTCCAGGTCGAGCCCGTCGAGCGCCCGAGCCCTGCCGAACGCCTTGACCAGGCCCTCGATCCGGATGACGTCGTCGGTTTCTGGACGCATGACCAGCCCCTTCGTCGGCTACCGTCGTCCGGCCGTCGGATACCCACCACAGGCGGACGGTTACACGCCACAATATGGCAATGAACTCTCCGATGTCCGGCCACCGGGCCTTCGTTCCGACGCTCGCAGACCGGCTCGTGAAGGCCGCCATGACGACGGCGGGGCGCCTACCGGGTGGGCTGATCCGGGCGATCGCGGGCTCGCCGCGTCAGGTCGACGGCCAGACCCTGGACCCGCACTTCCAGGCCGGCCTCCGGGTGATCTCCCTGATGGCCGGGGGCGAGTACGAGGATCTCGCACTCGAGGAGGCGCGGGAGACGGTCGAACGCTCGGCGTTCACCGCGTCCGGCGGCCGGATCGACCTCGCCGTCGTCAAGGACATCATCCTTCCGCTCGCCGGTGACGATCCCGCACGCGCCGACCTGCCCGCCCGCCTCTACGCGCCCGTGGACACCGACGAGCCGCAGCCGGTGCTGATCTACTTCCACGGTGGCGGGTGGACGCTCGGGAGCGTCGACTCGCACGACGCCACGTGCCGCTACCTCGCCCGGGAGGGCGGCCTGAAGGTCCTCAGCGTGGACTACCGGCTCGCTCCCGAATTCCAGTTCCCGACGGCTGTAGAGGACACCCTCGCGGCGTTCCGGTACGTCCGCGACAACGCCGCAGAGCTCGGTGTGGACGCCTCCCGCATCGCGGTGGGCGGTGACAGCGCCGGCGGTAACCTCGCGGCGGTCGTGTGTCAACAGACCCGCGACGCCGGCGAGACGATGCCCGCCTTCCAGTTGTTGTTCGTCCCCGCCACCGACATGTCCACCCGGACCGCGTCGTACGAGACGTTCCGTGAGGGCTTCTACCTCACGAAGGCGACAATGGACTGGTACGAGAAGACCTACATCCGATCCGACGACGACCGCACCGACCCGCGTGCCTCCCCGCTGCTGGCGAGGGACTTCTCGAGGCTGCCCCCGGCGCACGTGGCCACCGGCGGCTTCGATCCGTTGCGCGATGAGGGCGAGGCGTATGCCCGCAGGATGTCCGACGCCGGCGTCGCGGTGTCGCTGCGGCGGCACGCCTCGCTGGTGCACCCGTTCGTCAACGGCGTGGGCGCCAGCCCGATCGCCCGTGAAGCACTGGCCCAGGCGGTCGGCGCGCTGCGCATGGGGCTGGCCTACTGAACGAGGCGACGCCCGCTCGACGTCCGCCGGCGGTGCCCTGAGGTGGGGCCAGCGGGGCTCGAACCCGCGACCAGCGGATTATGAGTCCGCGGCTCTAACCAACTGAGCTATAGCCCCCGATACGCGCGGCGAGGATCTGCCCGACGCGCGCCGGGCAATCCTAGCAAGCCGCTACCGTGCCTCCTCCGGCCACCAGACCTGCCGTACCGCGGAGAGTCCGTCCTCGACGACGGACTGCGGGGTGTCCCAGGACATGACCGCGCGCCGGGTCGCCTCATACGCGGCGAACCCGGGATCACCATCGGTGACGAAGCGGACCCACGATTGGTGCATGGCAGTGACCAGCGCCCCCGGGGCCGGGGCACCCAGATAGCGTTCGACGTTCTCCGCATCAGGCGAGCCCCAGAAGAACGGCAGGTCCGCGCAGTGCCGCGGGCCGTTGCCGTCCGCCCAGCAGAAGTCGTACACCCACGTGGGATCGCCGGCCGCGAGTCGTGTCTCGGCAGCGCGGGCGACCGTGGAGTGGATGGCGGCCGCATCGATCACCGCGCCGACGCTGCGCCGCAACGACCGCCCGTTGGACTGGCGGGCCAGCGCACGCAGCCCCGCCCTCGGGATCTGCTGGGACAGCGCGATGAGGGCGGCGCCCGGCACCAACGCGGGCCCGGGCAGCCTGTCGGCAATCGCTTCGAACTCGGTGGCGGTGGAACCGATCATCAGCGGGACCTCGCTCGCCCGCCCTCCGGCGACCGCCTCTAACGGCGGGGCCGGCAACAACTCGTCGCCGACCACCGGCCGGAACGGCAGCGTGAACTGATTCTCCTTGCGCATCCGGCGATGGAACTCATCGACCGCTCCCCTGCCCCCTGCGGCCAACGACGCCGCGGTGACACCCTCTGGCGCGGCAGTGGACGGTGCCCGGAGGACGGCCGGTGACGCCGCGATAGCGCGCTGGAACAGTCCGGCGGCGACCGGGGATCCGAGCAGACACAACACCGCTCCCCCGCCGGCGGACTGTCCGGCGACGGTGACGCGGTGGGGATCCCCGCCGAACGCGGAGATCTCGCTCCGGACCCACTCGAGGGCGGCGATCCAGTCGAGCATGCCCCGGTTGTCCGGCGCATCGGGGAACGAGGTGAACCCCTCGACCCCGAGGCGATATCCGACCGACACCACGACGACGCCGTGGCGCGCGAATGCCGCCCCGTCGAACCACGGCTGGTTCGAGGAACCCGACTCCCAGCCGCCGCCGTGGATCCACACCATCACCGGATGGCCCGCCCCCTCGGCGGGGGCCCAGACGTCGACGTGCAGCACGTCCGTGCCTGCGACTATCGGCTCGGGGATCGCCGGATCCGGGTCGAACCGCAGCCGCTGTGCGGTCGCGGCCGGTCGGGTCGCATCGCGCGTGTCCTGCCACGCCGAACGCGGAATCGGCGCGGCGAATCGCCGTTCGCCGACGGGGTCCTCGGCGTAGGGGATGCCGAGGAAGCGGGCGACCCCGTCCCGCACGATCCCTCGTACGCGTCCGGTGGACAACGAGATGTCGACATCTGTCATGGTCACAGCGTAGCCAGCGACCGGGCCGTCCCCCGCGTGTGAACCTGCGGCCCGCGGGCCACGCGCGCGCCGTTACAGGTCGTCTGCGCGCAGCTGCTCGGGGGTCTTGGGCGAGAGCAGGCCGGGGGCGATGTCGAACACGGTGACCGCGCCCACCTGGCCACCTCGGTGGAGCCGGTACACCGCCCGCGAGTAGGCCACCAGGACGCTGGCGGTGAACTCGGGGTTGCTGCCGAGGGTGAGCCGGTACTCGACGCCCTGGGTGTTGCCCTGCCCTGTCACCCCGGAGCGGAGGACGAACCCGCCGTGCGGCATGGCGCCGTGGTCGCGGGCGAGCTCCTCGGCGGTGATGAAGGTGACCGACGTGTCGTAGTCGGCGAAGTAGTTCGGCATCGTCACGATCGCCTCGCGGACCGCGGCGGCGTCCGCGCCGTCCTCGAGCACCACGAAGCACTCGCGAACGTGCTTGTCACGGGTGGCGAGCTCCGGACGCTCGCCGGCCCGCACAGAGGCGATCGCGGTCTCGCTGGGCAGGGTGTACTGCACACCGCCGGCGACCCCGGGTACGCGCCGGACGGCGTCCGAGTGGCCCTGACTCAGGCCGCGGCCCCAGAACGTGTACGTGTCGCCCTCGGGCAGCAGGGCCTCGCCGAGGATGCGGTTGATCGAGAGCATCCCGGGATCCCACCCGGCGGAGATCAACGCGGTGGTCCCGGCCGCGCGGGCGGACGCGTCCACCGCGGCGAAATGCTCGGGGATCCGGGCGTGCGTGTCGAAGCTGTCCACGATGTTGAACCGCGCCGCCAGCTCGGGGGACTGCACCGGCAGATCGTCCTTGGATCCTCCACAGAGGATGAGCACATCGATCTGTGCGGCGTCGGTCGACAGCGCGTCGTACGCGAACACCGGGGTCTCCGGGCTCAGCGTCGCCACGTCCTCCGGCGCGCGGCGGGTGAACACACCCACGAGCGACATGTCGGGGTTCTGTGCAAGCGCGGCCTCCACACCGCGGCCGAGGTTGCCGTAGCCGGCGATACCGATCCGAATCTGCGTGGTCATGCGCTGTCTGTCCTCCGTCGTTCGAGCCGGTGCTCAGCGTAGCGAACGGGACGAGTGCGGCCCCGCCGCCTCCGGCAGAGCTGTGTGGCCCGAATTGCGAGAAGCACAGAAACTTGCCGGGACCCTGCTGATACACATGGATGATGACCACTGACAGAGACCAGATCATCGAGCGCCTGTCGGACGTCGCCTCCGCGCTCGACACACGCGACTGGCACGCGCTCGGCGAGTTGTTCACCGAATCCGCGACCGGATACGGGTCGACCGGCCGGCAGGAAATCATCACGGGAGTGCGGCAGCACCTCGGAGGATGCGGTCCGTCACAACACCTCCTGGGCAACCACCGGGTTGAGCTCGCCGGCGACGACGAGGACCACGCGAGGAGCCGGACGTACGTCCGCGTCTACCATGCCGGGACAGGCGAGCAAGCCGGACTGTCGTACGAGTGCTTCGGCGAATACACAGACGAGTGGACCCGGACGTCCGAGGGGTGGCAGATCAATTCCCGGGTGCTCCGCGTGGACTTCACCCTCGGCGACCGCCGCACACTACAGCCCGGCTGACTCACACAGCCCGGGATCCTGCGGGAAGTACCGACCATCAATATCGAAATGCGGACCAGGCCAGGGCGGATCGCCTCTGGCCTGGTCTGGTGCTCCCCCAATTGGACTCGAACCAATAACCCTTCGATTAACAGTCGAATGCTCTGCCAATTGAGCTATGGGGGATTGTCTGCGGCTTCCGGCGCTCGTGCCGGATACCGAGAACTTACCTTAGTGCGCCCGCCGTGACGAACCAAATCGCCTGGTCAGGCAATGTCCGGAGTGGCCCCGACCGCCTGCTCCAGCAGGCCACGTCGGTATTCCTCCAGGGCCACCAGATCTCCGAACAGCGCGGAGTAACCCTCCGGGTCCTCGGCGGGGCTCATCCGCTGCACCCGGGACTTGAGATCCGCGATCTGCCCGGACACCCACACCTCCTGCAGCCGCGCCAGCACGCCCGAGATGTAACGGGGCATCGCCTCCTCGGATGCGCGCAGTGTCTCCACCGCCAGCGCGCCGACCAGACGACTCAGCCCCTCGTCCTTCAGTCCCCCGGAGACCTCGCTGACCCAGTTCGCGCCGCTCTTGCCGGCCACACACCCCCCGGCCCCGGCGAGCGCTCCGGCGATCGCAGAATACGCCGGATGCGTATAGCACTCCTGCGGCAACGAGTCGAACAACGGACCCGCCAGACCCGGGTACTGCAGGGCCGCCTTGATCGCCTCGCGTTGCGGCCAGAGCACCGGATCCGCAGGAGCGGGCAGCGGGACACCGGGCCGGGCCTCGGGTGACCGCTGCGCATCTGCCGCCGTCTCGTCGTCGTACCCCCGCTTCTCACCCCCCGCACGATCCCAGCCGGGCCGGGCGCCCCCACCGGGGCCACCCGGCGCGCGGCGGCGTCCGCCCGGGCCCGACGGACGGGAGCGCCCCTTCTTGCGCGACTCCTCGCGAACCCGCCGCACGACCAGCGACGGATCGTCCCATCCCACCCAGCCGGCGAGCTGGCGCGCGTACTCGTCCCGCAGCGACGAATCGCGGATGTCGGCCACCACCGGCACCGTGCGGCGCAACGCCTCCACGCGCCCCTCGGCGTGGTCGAGATCATGCTCCTCGAGCATCGAACGGATCGCGAACTCGAACATCGGCACCCGCGAGGAGACCAGGTCACGCACCGCCGCGTCCCCGCGGTTCTGGCGGATGTCGCACGGATCCTGGCCCGGCGGGGCCACCGCGACGAATGTGCGGCCCGAGAACTGCTGGTCGCCGGCGAACGCGCGCAGTGCCGCCTTCTTGCCGGCCTCGTCGCCGTCGAAGGTGTAGACGATCTCGCCGCGGAAGTAATTGTCGTCCAGCATCAGCCGTCGCAGCGTCGACAGATGATCCTCGCCGAACGCGGTGCCACACGCGGCCACCGCCGTGGTGACCCCGGCCGCGTGCATGGCCATGACATCCGTATAGCCCTCGACCACCACGGCCCGGCGCTGCGAGGCGATGTCACGCTTGGCCAGGTCCAGTCCGAACAGCACCTGCGACTTCTTGTACAGCATCGTCTCGGGCGTGTTCATGTACTTGCCCAGCTTGTCGTCCTCGAAGAGCTTGCGGGCACCGAAGCCGATCACCTCGCCAGCCAGGTTCCGAATCGGCCACAACAGCCGGCGATGGAAGCGGTCGATGAGCGTGCCACGCGAGCTGGTCTTGGACAGACCGGCCGCCTCGAGCTCGGAGGCCTCGAAGCCCTGGCGCATGAGGTGCTTGCTCATGGTGTCCCAGCCCGCCGGTGCGTACCCACACCCGAAATGCTCGGCCTGACCCATGTCGAAGCCGCGCTCGGTGAGGAAGTCCCGCGCGATCTGCGCCTCCGCGTCCTCCCGCAGGCGCTCGGCATAGAACTTCTGGGCCGCCGCGTTGGCCAGCGCGAGCCGGGAGCGCGTCCCGCGATCACGCTGGACCACCTGCCCGCCGCCCTCGTAGGTGATGCGGTAGCCGATCCTGTCCGCCAGCTGCTCGACGGCCTCGACGAACCCGATGTGCTCCATCTTCATGAGGAAGGCGAAGACATCCCCGCCCTCGCCGGTGGAGAAGCAGTGGAAGTAACCGTGCTGCGGGCGTACGTGGAACGACGGGGTCTTCTCGTCCTTGAACGGCGACAGGCCCTTCATCGAGTCCGCGCCGCCTGGTTTGAGCGCAACGTACTCGCCGACGATCTCCTCGATACGGGTGCGCTCGCGGATCGCGGCGATGTCCTGCTCCGGAATCCGCCCTGCCATGACGCCCAGAGTAGCGGCCCGTGCCGGACCGCGCCTGCCGCCGATGCCGGGCCGATACGCTGGGCCCATGATCGTCACCCTCCCCTCGCCGGCCGCCATCGGGACGCGCCGGACCCGGTTCACCGCGGCACTGGCGCTGGTCGTCGCGTTTCTCGCGACCTCGATGCTCTGGGCCGCGCCGGGCGCCATGGCCGACCAGCCATTGCGACTCCAGCAACGGGTCACTGATTCCGCAGGCGTCCTGGGTGCCCGTACAGGAGAGGTCGAGACCCGGATCTCGGAGCTGCAATCGACGGACTCCATCAAGCTCTGGGTGGCCTATGTGGACACCTTCGACGGCATGCGCCCGCAGACATGGGCCGAGCAGACCCACCGGCTCTCGCAGTTCGGAACGAGGGACGCGATGCTCGTGGTGGCGGTCGACGAACGCGCTTACTGGTTCGAGTACGGCGCTCTCGACGCCCGGGCCACCGACCAGATCGCTGCACAAGACATCGAACCGCACCTGGCGGTCCGGGACTGGGCCGGCGCGGCGATCGGCGCCGCCGACGGACTGGAGCGGCAGGGATCCGGGTCCGAGGTCTCCCCCGTGGCGATGCTGATCGGGATCGCCGTGATCATCGCGCTCGTGGTGGGACTGGTGCTGTTCAGCCGCCGACGCCGCGCCGCGAAGACCGCCAGGCAGATCGAGGACGCCCGCGACATCGCCGGCGACGACACGGCCAGGATGTCCGCCCTGCCCGTGGAGGTGCTCGACGCCCGCGCCCGCGCAGGCCTCGTCGACGCGGACCAGGCGGTGGAGGCGTCCGCGACGGCACTGAAGACGGCGGCCGGGGAGTTCGGCGAGCTGCGGACCCGGCCGTTCCGCTCGGCCCTGGACACCGCCCACGCCGAGGTCAACGCGGCGCACGCGTTGATCCAGCGCCTCGACGACGACATCCCCGAGACCCCCGACCAGCGCAGGAGCATGCTGCTCGAGGTGGCCGCCCGCGCCGAACGCGCGGAGCGAGGACTCGAGGGTCAGGCCAAGGCGTTCTCCGACATGCGTGACCTTCTCATCAACGGCGCCGCCTCGGTCGACGCCCTCACCCGACGGGCGATCAGCCTGCGTGCCCGGATCCCCGAGGCCGAGAAGTCGATGGAGAGCCTGCGGCAACAGTTCCCGCCGACGGTCCTGTCCTCGATCACCGACAACCTGTCGTTGGCCGAACAGATGCTCGACGCGGCCGATGCCGATACCGCCCGCGCCCGCGAGGCGCTGGCCCGCCCGGTGGGCGAGCAGGCCGAGGCAGTGGACGCCATCACCACCGCCGAGGGCGAGCTGACGCAAGCCGAGAAGCTCGTCGACGGCGTGGACCACGCGGCCGACGACATCGTCACCGCGCGCCGGGACCTGCCCGCACTGATCGCCGAGGTCGACGAGGAGCTGGCGATCGCCGGCCGTCTGCTGGCCTCCACCGATGTCAGCGATGCCACCAGCCGCACTCTCTCCACGGTCGCGACGACAGCACGGGCGGCGGCTGATCAGGCGCGCGCGCAGGGCCAGTCGGACCCGCTGGGCAACTTCTCCCGGCTCATCGACGTGGACCGGAACCTCGACGAGGCCCTGGCCGCCGCAGGCCACGAGGCCGAGGCCGCCGGTCGCGCCCGCGCCGCCCGCCAGGCCGCGCTCACCCGCGCCCGGGGCGCCGTCCGCGAGGCCGACGACTTCATCGGTAGCCGATCGGCCGTGATCGGACAGGCCGCACGCACCCGGCTCGCCGGGGCCAAGGACGCCCTGGCCACGGCCGAGGCGACCGCGGGCCCGGCCGCGTTCCCCGCCGCCGATCGCGCACTGTCACTGGCCCGGGAGGCACTCCGCCTGGCGCAGTCCGACGCCTCCCGCCCCCAGTACGGCAGCGGACCGTACGGCCGCGGCCCTCGAGGGGGTCGCGGCGGATCCAACACCGGCGCGATGGTAGGCGGGATGATCGCCGGCGCCCTGATCCAGGGCATGGCGCGCGGCGGCGGATCGAGCTTCGGCCGAAGCCGCGGTGGCTTCGGTGGCGGGTTCGGCGGCGGTGGGTTCGGTGGCGGCGGAGGCGGCGGCTTCGGTGGCGCGGGCGGGCGATTCTGACGATGACGCGCCCACGCATCGCTCTGCTTTCGCTTCTGGTCGTGATCGTGGTGGTCGCGGCTGCTCTCGTCGTCGTCGGATCCATCTACCGACCGATGCTGCGCACCGGCACCGGGTACGCCGCGCACAACGCGTGCGCCGTCACCTTCCTCACCGGGCGCGCCGACCCGGAGACGGACCTGCCTCCCAACCCGTTGGTGCCGTACCTGCGGACCGACGTCGACGAGGAGGAGGGCACGGCCGCCGTCTCGGTCCTGGGCGTGGCATTCCGGCAGACGGCGTACGTCTCGGAGTACGGATGCGCACTCGGTGACCGTGTCGCCGGATCGCAGCAGTCCGCACCTCCCCCAGAGCTCGTCGCACCGGGCCCCGAGGGCATCGATCTCCCCGTGGACGAGGAGTCCCGGGCCGACGTCGAGACCGCACTCGACGAGGCCGCCGCGCAGGAGGGAACGCGGGGTCTCGTCGTGGTCCACGATGGCCGGATCATCGGCGAGCGGTACGCGGACGGGTTCGACGCCGACACCCGGCAGCTCGGCTGGTCCATGGGCAAGAGTGTGGCCTCCACACTCGTCGGACGCGCCCGACTCGAGCACCCGGACGCCGACCTCGACCCGGACGGGACCGGGCTGCGCCCCGAATGGACCGACGAGCGCGCACAGATCTCGCTGGACGACCTGATGCGCATGACCTCGGGCCTGGAATGGGACGAGGAATACGACCTCGGCACCCCCATCACCCAGATGCTCTTCGACGCGCCCGACATGGCCGCGTTCGCCGC
Organism: Dietzia sp. NPDC055340; assembly: GCF_053645335.1. Classification (NCBI taxonomy): domain Bacteria; kingdom Bacillati; phylum Actinomycetota; class Actinomycetes; order Mycobacteriales; family Dietziaceae; genus Dietzia; species Dietzia sp. NPDC055340. The sequence continues at coordinate 199,875 of NZ_JBSHML010000002.1, forward strand.
CTCACAGTCGCTCGCCCACGAACCGGGCACCTACCGCCAATACTCCTCCGGTACCACCAACCTGATCTGCGACCTCCTGCACGAACGCACGGGCATGGGTCCCGGGATGGCCGAGGAACTGCTCTTCCGGCCCCTGGGGATGCGCAGCGCCGTGCTCGAGGCCGACGCCTCCGGCCACTCCGTCTGCAGCTCATACCTGTGGGCCACGCCCAGGGATTTCGCCCGCTTCGGCCAGTTCGCGCTGGACGACGGCGTGGTGAACGGCGACAGGCTGCTGCCCGAGGGCTGGATGGAGTACTCGACGACCGTCGTCCCGGCCGAGGGTGAAACCGAGCCGTACGGCGCCCAGTGGTGGGTGAACGTCGCCGGAGACGGGACGCCACCGCGGATGGATATGCCAGAGGACGCGTACTGGGCCTCCGGGCATGACGGGCAGTACGTGGTGGTGGTCCCCTCGGCCGACCTCGTGGTCGTGCGAACCGGGTTCACCCCCGGCGCCACCATGGATTCGCTCGAGGTGGACCGTCTCGTCAGCGATCTGACCCGGGCGGTTGGATGACGGCGCCCTCCGGTGTGATCACCCGGGCCCTCCGCTCCCTCGGCGCTCGGGATCCCGCGCGGGAACGACTCCGAAAGATGCTCTCCGTCACCACCGGGGTCCTTCTGAGTGTGCTGTGGGGCTACGGCGTCATCCACGTTCTCGACGCCGACAGTGGTCTGCTGTCCATGTCGGTGTTCCTGTCCCTGATGTCCGGGCTCTTCGTCAAGGATTCGACCGCATCGGCCCGCGTACTGACCACCGGGCTACTAATACCCACCCTTATCCTCGTGCCACTTCTGGCCACGGCCCTGCACTCACAGCGCATCATCATGCTCACCGTGTTCGTCTTGATCTCCGGTATCACCGTGTGGATCAGGCGATTCGGGGCACGGGCCACCGCGGTGGGCACCCTCGCGTTCTTCGCATATTTTTTTACCCTGTTCATACACCCCAGCCCGAAGGACCTACCTGCGTTCTGCCTGATCGCGGCGGGCGCCGCGGGGATGCAGTTCGTCATGAAGCTGATCATGTGGCTCGGGCGGCACCCCGAGCGCGAACTCGGGGTGATGTTCCGCGAACTGCGCGTGGCCACCGCTGCTGCCCTCGAATCGGCCGTAGCGCCAGCGCACGCGCACGCGCTCGCGACCCGTCTCGACCGAGTCGACACGATTTGGCGGGCAATCACAGACTGGCAGAAGAACTTCCGTACCGATGCGTTCACGAACTGGGATGCCGACGCCCTCGCCCTACGTGTCCTGGACGCTTGCGTGCACGCCGAGGAGGCCTGTCACCAGCTGACTTTCGGCCACAGCGGCGGGCTCAGCCCCGTCGGGACGGGCGACCCCTACCAAGACCGCCAGCCGGATCGAAGCTCTGGCGCCGGAGACCTCGAGACGGCACTCGACAACGTGCTCGTCACCCTCGACGAGCGCACCCCCGCCACAAGGCTCGAACAGGCTCAGCGTTGGGCGCACTCTGTGGTCGACGGGGTCGATTCCCGTGAGCAGGCGAGCGCGAAACACGCCGACCTCCGCACCTACCGGCTCGCCGAGTGCGTACTCGCCCACGCGCGCCTGAAAGAAGTGGGGCTACACCCCAGGAGCGCCCCCCACGGGAACTCCGCAACGAGCCCGGTCTCGTCTGTCATAGCCACTCCGCTGGACGCCTTGTCGCCAGCCTCTACGACAGCACCCCGCTCCGGGCATGGTGTTCCACACCCACGGTGGACACGGTGGCGCGACTGGAACCCCACGAGCCGGCTCGCGATCCAGGCCATGACCGCCACCGCTCTCGCCTCCGTGGTGGGCGAGGCAATCTCCGCCACCAGGTGGTACTGGGCGGTATTGACCGCCTTCGTGGTATTCCTCAGCACGACGACCCGCAGTGGCATCCTCACCCGTGCCTACCGTCGGCTTCTGGGAACCGTGCTCGGACTGGCCTCGGGCATCGCCCTGACCTTCCTCGCCCACGACGTCAGCGGTGTCCTTCTCGCGATCTGCCTGCTGTGCGTCATGGGGATGATCTACTTCGCACCGCTCAACTACATGTTCGCCGCGTTCTTCGTCACAACCATGCTCGTGGCCGTGTACGACCTGCTCGGAGTACTGCACGGCCACCTTCTGGAAGTGCGACTCGAGGAGACCATTGCCGGCTGTGCCTGCGGGGTACTCTGCGCCTACATGCTGCTGTCCACGACCTCACGGCCAGCACTCGTCGCCAATATCAACGCGTACGTCAACGCGGTAGATGAACTGCTGCAGGAGGGGGCCGCGCTCGGCGAGTCACACACCGAATGCGGCACGTTGCTGGGCAAGGTCCACGCGGTGGAGTCGGCGCAGTCCGAGGTCGACCAGACCATCTCGGCGATGTCCGCGGCGTTCCTCGTCATCGGACACGAACGCGTCGAGTCCGCGCGCATCCTCATGGCCTACTCGTCGCGGTCGGCCGTGCGTTTCGCCCAGGTCGTCATGAGTACCGCCACCGCCCCGACTGGGGCTGCGGGGTTGGCACGGCACCACGACCTGATCCGGGATGCGGTCGACGGTGCACGGGAGGCCGCAGCGAAGGCGCGACGCCAGATCGACCATCCACCCGACGTCTCCGACCCGGGCACCGCACCGACGACTACATCCGCCGAGTCTGCGGAGGAGCTTTCACCCGACGTCGAGGATCCCACGGTCAGAGCCGCATTGATCGCACTCGCCCGTTTCACCTGGGTGATGCGCCGACTCAGCGAGGTCCTCGAACCGTCAGAGGACCGACGCTTCCGACGGGAACGCACACACGCCCAGTAGCTGGCGCATGCCGGATGACGGTCAGCCCCACGCCGCCTGAATGCCGGCGCTGGCCCGGTCGATCCGTTCGAGTCTGCTCTCGGTGTACAGCGCGATCTGGTCGACGATGACCCGCACCCGCGCGGCGTCGTCCCCGGCGGCATCCCACAGCGGTCGCAGCACGGGGTCGAGCGCCGCGTGACCGGAGTGGGCCAGGTACTCGGCCACCCGATGGATACGGTCGCGTTGGCGGTCCTGCCGGACCCGGTGGCCCGGGTCGCTCATCACGTAGCGCACGGCCATCGTCTTGAGCATCACCACCTCGGCCTCGACCTCCACCGGTACCTCCAGATCCGCGCTGTACCGGCCGTGCGGCACCGCGCCGTGCACCTCACGGGTGGTGTGGATGGCCGGCATGACGAAGCGTCCCACCAGCTCGCTGGTCAGCGCCTTGAGCGCCACCATGCCCCGGAAACTCTCGTCGAAGGGCTGGACGACCCGGACCACCTCCAGCGCGCCGAGCCGCTCGGCGGCCTGCTCCAACTGATCGGCGTCGGGGCCACGGAATTCCGTGGCCCCCATCTCCGCGAGCGCGGCGACCTCCGAGGCGTCGGACAGCGAACGCAGATCCAACCGTCCGGCGACGATCGCGTCCTCCACATCGTGGACCGAGTAGGCCACGTCGTCGGAGAAATCCATGATCTGGGCCTCCAGCGACCGGGTGTCACCGGGCGCTCCCTGCCGTATCCATTCCAGGATCTCGGCGTCCTCGGCGTAGGCCCCGAACTTGGTGGTGCCCTCGCGGGGCAACCACGGGTACTTGGTCGCCGCGTCCAGCGCCGCGCGGGTGAGGTTGAGCCCCACCCCGGTGCCGCGGTCGTCGACCACCTTGGGTTCCAGACGCGACAGGATCCGGATGGTCTGCGCGTTGCCCTCGTAGCCGCCACAACCGCGCGCCACCTCGTCCAGGGCCCGTTCGCCGTTGTGCCCGTACGGCGGATGACCGATGTCGTGGCTCAGCCCAGCTAGGTCCGCGAGGTCGGGATCGCAGCCCAGGCCAGCGGCGATGCTGCGGGAGATCTGCGCGACCTCGAGCGAATGGGTGAGGCGGGTCCGCGGGGTGTCCCCGTCGCCCGGCCCGACGACCTGCGTCTTGTCCGCCAGCCGCCGCAACGCGGCCGAATGCAGGACACGCGCGCGATCCCGTTCGAAGGGGCTGCGCTCACTGGCCGAGGGTCGGCCCCGGCCAGGGTGCTCGTCGACACGGCGTTCCGCGTCCGCCTCGCTGTAGGCGTATCCCGTCATGCCGTCACTCCTAGTCGGGGAAGTCCACGTTGCTCCCGGCGAGCCGCTGGTACTGATACCAGAGCACCGCCCCGGTCTCCCGGATGATGCTCATGATCTGGTTCTCCCTGGTCCACACCGCGGGACCGTGTCGCGTCGGCGAGGTCCAGGCATCGAGACCCACGTCGTGCGCCATCATCCGCGACCGATACGAGTGGGTGGGGTCACTGACCAGGACCACCGATTCGCCGCCCTGGTCCCGGACCGTCCGGGCGACGGCCTCCAGGCTTCCGACGGTGTTGGTCCCGGTCTCCACGGCGAGGATCGCCTCGGGTGGGACGCCCAGCTGGGTCAGGTAGGAGCGCCCCGATCCGGCCTCCGTGTACAGGTCACCCGGCTGACTACCGCCGACCGTGATGATCTGCGGCGCCACCCCCTCGTCGAAGAGCGTGGCCGCGTGCTCCAGCCTCGCCTGGAAGACAGGCGTGGGGATGCCGTTGTACTGCGCGGCACCCAGCACGACGATCGCATCGGCCGGCGTCCGGTCGTCTATGCGCGCCACATACCAGACGCGGAACGCGATGAAACCGGGAATGATCAGGCACGACAGCAGCGCGATGACCACGACCCATCCGAGGGCCCTGGTCACCGCGCTGCGTGGGGACCGGGTTCTACTCACCCGACCAGTGTGCCAGGAACCGGCATCAGCACCCGATGAGGCGCTCGGCGAGGTAGCCCTCCACCTGGTCGATCGCGACACGCTCCTGCGCCATGGTGTCCCGCTCGCGGATGGTCACGGCCTGGTCCTCGAGCGTGTCGAAGTCCACGGTGATACAGAACGGGGTGCCGATCTCGTCGTGGCGTCGGTAGCGGCGGCCGATGGCCTGCGCGTCGTCGAAGTCCACGTTCCAGTTCTTGCGCAGCTGCGCCGCCAGATCCCGCGCCTTGGGCGACAGGTCGGCGTTACGCGACAGCGGTAGCACCGCGGCCTTGAAGGGCGACAGGCGACGGTCGAGCTTGAGAACGGTCCGGGTGTCGACGCCGCCCTTGGCGTTGGGCGCCTCGTCCTCGGTGTAGGCGTCCACCAGGAACGCCATCAGCGAGCGGGTCAGGCCGAAGCTGGGCTCGATGACGTACGGGATGTACTTCTCGCCGGTCGCCTGGTCGAAGTACTGCAGGTCCTCGCCCGAGTGCTTCTGGTGCTGCGACAGGTCGTAGTCCGTGCGGTTGGCGATGCCCATGAGCTCGCCCCACTCGTTGCCCTGGAAGCCGAACTTGTACTCGAAGTCGATCGTGCGGGCCGAGTAATGGGCGCGCTCGTCCTGCGGCACGTCGAAGCGACGCAGGTTGTCCGGGTCGATCCCCAGATCCACGAACCAGCTCCAGCAGTCCTCGACCCAACGGTCGAACCACTCCGGGGCCTCGTCGGGCCTGGTGAAGAACTCGATTTCCATCTGCTCGAACTCGCGGGTGCGGAAGATGAAGTTGCCGGGGGTGATCTCGTTCCGGAACGCCTTGCCGATCTGGCCGATGCCGAACGGCGGCTTCCGGCGCGCCGTGGTCATGACGTTCTTGTAGTTGACGAAGATCCCCTGGGCGGTTTCCGGACGGAGGTAGTGCAGGCCCTCCTCGTTGTCCACCGGGCCGAGGTAGGTCTTGACCAGGCCGGAGAAGAGCTGCGGATCGGTCCACTTGCCCTTGGTGCCACAGTTCGGACACGCGATCTCGGACATCGGGGCATCTGCCGGGTCGTCCAGCTTCTTCTTGGCCGCGTAGGCCTCCTGCAGGTGGTCATGACGCAGGCGGGTGTGGCAGGACATGCACTCGACCAGCGGGTCGGTGAACGTCTCGACGTGACCGGAGGCCTCCCACACCCTGCGCGGCAGGATGATCGAGGAGTCCAGGCCCACCACGTCCTCGCGCGCGGTGACGAAGGTCCGCCACCACTGACGCTTGATGTTCTCCTTGAGCTCCGCACCGAGCGGACCGTAGTCCCAGGCCGAGCGGGTACCGCCGTAGATCTCGCCGCTCTGGTACACCAGTCCCCGGCGCTTGCAGAGGTTGACGACGGTGTCGATGACGGAAGCTGAGGCTGCCACGTCGGGGGTTCTCCCTTTGGTGAGTCGGTTGGCGGAGGTGTCGGGGTGGATCACCTCGGCACGGGCCGGCGCCCGGGCACTTGTCATCAGGGTATCCGGTACGGACTCCGGGTCTGGGATACTGGGGTCCCCTGCCCGAAACGACATCGGCTGCGACCTGCCGGTCGCCCAGTCCGGAAAGTGGAGACGATGGCCCCCGGATCACAGCGGACGGCCGGCGGAGAGCCGGTCACGGACGTGCACGAGTCCGGGCTCCACGCCGCCCCGGTGCCGCTCCCGCCCGCACCGGTGATGTCGGCGGCGGGGGATCTGCTCCGGGCCCTGTCCGCGCCACTGCGGATCGCGATCGTGCTCCAACTGAAGGACGGCCCCCGCTGCGTGCACGAACTCGTGGACGCGCTGGGGGTGACCCAACCGCTCGTGAGTCAGCACCTGAAGGTGCTCAAGTCCTCCGGGGTGGTCTCCTCGCACCGGCGGGGCCGCGAGATGCGCTACGAACTGCTCGACGAGCACCTGCTGAGTATCGTCGAGGCGGCGGTCGACCACGCCGGGGAAGGATGATCTCAGTGACCACCCCCGACAAGCCGATCGGTGTGCGTTCCACGAGGCAGCGCAGCGCGATCTCCGCCCTGCTCGATGAGTCCAAGGGCTTCCGGTCCGCCCAGGACCTGCATGCGGAGCTGCGCGACAAGGGCGACGCAATCGGCCTGACCACCGTGTACCGGACGTTGCAGTCGATGGCCGATGCCGGCGCCGTGGACGTGCTGCGCACCGACTCCGGCGAACTGATCTTCCGAAAGTGCTCGGACTCGCACCACCATCATCTGGTGTGCCGGGAATGCGGCTTCACTGTCGAGGTCGAGGAGCCCAAGGTCGAGATGTGGGCGCGCAGCGCAGGCCTCGCCCACGGGTTCACCGACGTCACCCACTCCGTGGAACTGTTCGGCCTCTGCGCCGAGTGCGCCGACCGGGCCGGTTGACCCGGTTCGGCCCGGGCCTGGCGTGATCGACCCGGGCCGACCACCGGGCGACGACGCCGGCCGGGGCCTCAGGGCGGGGTGACGCCCCCGAAGCGCCGGTCGCGCTCGGCGTACTCCAGGCACGCGGCCCACAGGTCACGCCGGTCGAAGTCCGGGAACAGGGTGTCCTGGAAGACGAACTCGGCGTACGCGCTCTGCCAGAGCAGGAAGTTCGACGTGCGCAGCTCGCCGGACGGCCGCAGGAACAGGTCCACGTCGGGCATGTCCGGCTCGTCCAGGTACTGCGCGAAGTCGTCCTCGGAGAGGTCGTCGGGCGAGATCTCACCGGCCGCCACCCGTCGGGCGAAGGCCTGCGCGGCATCGACGATCTCGGCGCGACCGCCGTAGTTGACGCACATCGCCAGCGTCATCACCGTGTTGTCCCGGGTCAGTTCCTCGGCCTCCTCGAGTTCCGAGATGACCGACTTCCACAGTCGGGGGCGTCGTCCCGCCCAGCGGACCCGCACCCCGAGCGCGTTCATCTCGTCGCGGCGCCGCCGGAGCACGTCCCGGTTGAAGCCCATGAGGAAGCGCACCTCCTCGGGACTGCGCTTCCAGTTCTCGGTGGAGAAGGCGTACGCGGACAGGTACGGGACCCCCATCTCGATGCATCCCTGGACCACGTCCATGAGGACGGCCTCGCCCCGCTTGTGCCCTTCGGTGCGCGGCAGTCCGCGCTCCTGGGCCCAGCGACCGTTCCCGTCCATGACCAGCGCGACGTGGCCGGGCACGAACTCCGCGGGGATCGCGGGAGGCGTGGCCCCGGACGGGTGCGGCGTCGGTGGCCGGACGGCCGCGCGCTCCCCCGCGACCGCCGCCGTGGTGCCCGCCGTGGCGGAGCGCTTACGAAATCTGGGCAGTCCGGGCACTGGACTCCTCCCTGTGGTCACGGGCGATCGCGTGCGGCGTGGGGTGTCCCACGCCGCGGTCGACGAGGGGCAGGCTGCGCAGGTCACGCTCCAGATGCCACTGGAGGTGGGCCGCGGCGATCCCCGAGGCCTGCCGGACGACGGCGGGCGAGGACACCGCGACGGCCTCCCACTGCCCGGCCATCAGCGCCGCGAGATGCTCGGCGACGCCGGGCGAGAGCATCGCACACCCCTGCGGCCGGCAGTGCACGCACACAGTGCCGCCGGAGGGCACGTGGAACGCCCGGTGCGGCCCCACCACGCCGCAGCGCACGCAGCAGTCCAGGACCGGCTCCCAGCCGGAGGCGGACATGGCACGCAGAAGGAAGGCGTCGGCGACCAGCCCCGGGGAACGTCGCTGCTCCGCGAGGGAGCGCAGGGCGCCGACGGCGAGGCCGAGCAGCCGCGGGGTCGGAGCCCCCTCCTCGCCTGCGAGTCGTTCCGCGGTCTCCAGGACCACGCATCCGGAGGTGTACGAGGGATAGTCGGCCACGAGCGGGCGGGCCAGGGACTCCCGGCTCGAGGCCTGGCGGACCGTCCCCAGCCCACTCCGGCCACGGCCGGGCGCGATCTGCACCTCCACCACGGCGAACGGCTCGAGGCTCGCGCCCATGCGTGAGCGGGTGCGGCGCACCGCCCGGGCGACCGCGCGGACCAGTCCGTGCTGCTCGGTCAGCAGCGTGACGATCCGGTCGGCCTCACCGAGGTCATAGGTACGCACGACGAGACCGGTGTCGGTGAAGGGATGCATCCCGGTCTCCTCTCGGCATCGGTGCGGCGGCGCTGGGCGTCCGCGCGAAGGTTCATCATCCCACTGGCGGCGGCCGGAGCCTAGAAGCCGAGCCGCCCCAACATCTTGGGATCGCGCTGCCACTCCTTGAGCACCTTGACGTGCAGATCCAGATAGACCCTGGTGCCCAGTAGCTTCTCGATCCCGGCGCGGGCCTGCGTGCCCACGTCGCGCATGCGGGCACCCTTCGGGCCCAGGACGATCGCCTTCTGGCTCTGGCGCTCGACGTACACGGTCGCGTGCACGTCCACCATGTCGTCGCGGCCCTCGTGCGGCAGGACCTCTTCGATGGTCACCGCGATCGAGTGTGGCAGTTCGTCACGCACGCCCTCGAGCGCCGCCTCACGGATGAGCTCGGCCATCCGGGACTCGTCGGATTCCTCGGTGATGATGTCGTCGGGATAGAACTGCGGCCCCTCCGGCAGCAATGAGGCGATGACCTCGGCCACTACGTCGACCTGCTCTCCCGAGACCGCCGACACGGGGACCACCTCGGCCTCCGGGCCCAGGAACTTCGACACGGCGACGAGCTGCTCCATGACCTTCTGCTTGGAGACCGAGTCGATCTTGGTCACCAGGCCCATCACCGGCGTCGTGGGGCACAGGGCGCGGACCTGCTCGAGGATCCACTTGTCGCCGGGGCCGATCCGCTCACCGGCGGGGAAGCACATCCCGATCAGGTCGACGTCGGAGAAGGTCTCCTCCACCAACGCGTTGAGTCGCTCGCCCAGCAGGGTGCGGGGCCGGTGCAGGCCGGGGGTGTCCACGAGGATGATCTGGGCGTTCTCCCGGTGCACGATGCCGCGGATCGCGTGACGGGTGGTCTGGGGGCGCGACGAGGTGATCGCGATCTTCTCCCCCACCAGCGCGTTGGTCAGCGTCGATTTACCGGTGTTGGGACGTCCGACGAAACTGACGAACCCACTGCGGAACCCCTCGGGCGTGCTCATCTGTTCTCCTCGTCGTCGTCACTACCGGTCTTCTCCACGGCGGCGCGCTCGGCCACCACGGTCACCACTTTCACGCGTCCCCGCCGGTCGTGCCCGCCCTCGGCGCGCAGGTCGAGTCCCGTGGAGACCACGCGTGCGCCCGGCAGCGGGACGCGCCCGAGCTCCAGGGCGAGCAACCCTCCGAGGGTCTCGACCTCCTCGGTGACCTCGCCCGGGAACTCGATGTCGAACAGGTCGGCCACCTCGTCCAGGCCCAGCCGCGCAGACAGCCGGTACCGGCCGGCCCCGATCTCCTCTACAGGAGGCACCTCGGTGGTGTCGTACTCGTCGACGATCTCGCCGACGATCTCCTCGAGGATGTCCTCGATGGACACCAGGCCGGCGGTCCCGCCGTACTCGTCGACGAGGATCGCCAGGTGGTTGTGGTCGCGCTGCATCTCCGAGAGCAGGTCGTCGATCCGCTTGGCGTCGGGCACGAACACCGCCGGCCGCATGACCTCGGCGACCGGTGCCGCCCGGCCGTCCGGGTCGTCGAGGCGCGCCACGATGTCGCGCAGGTACACCACGCCCACCACGTCGTCGGAATTCTCGGTGTCCACGACCGGGATCCGCGAGTAGCCGGACTTGACCGTCAGGCGCGCGGCCTGGCCGACGGTCTTGTCGGACTCGATCCACACCATCTCCGTGCGCGGCGTCATGACCTCCCGCGCCGTGGTGTCGCCGAGTTCGAAGACGGACTGGATCATGCGGGATTCGTCATCCGCGACTACCCCGCGCTCCCGCGCCATGTCCACGATCTCGAGCAGCTCGATCTCTGTGGCGAACGGGCCGTTGCGGAAGCCGCCACCCGGGGTGACGGCGTTACCCACGCCGACCAGCAACCGGGCGACCGGCCCGAGGACGATCCCCACCACCGTCATGGGTACGGCCGAGCCCAGTGCGATCGAGTAGGCGTGCTGACGGCCGAGCGTGCGCGGCCCGACCCCGGCCACCACATAGGCCGCGACCGTGGTCACGGCCGCGGCGGTCACCAGTGCCCACGCCGCCGAGTCGATGACGTCATTGAACACCACGGTGAACAGCACGGCGGTCGCCACCAGGCTCAGCACGTGGACCAGCACCGCCACGTTGATGTAGCGGGGCCGCTGCTTCAGCATCGTGGACAACCGCGCCGCCCCGTACCGGCCCTCCTTGGCCATCTCCTCCACGCGCGCCACCGACACGGTGCTCAGTGCGGCGTCGAGAGCGGAGAACAGACCGGCGGTGAGGATGAGCAGGACGGCGCCGACCGCCGCGAGGATCGTCTCGTCCACGACTCAGGCGTCCCCCGCCGGGCGTTCGTCCCGATGGTCGTACCACTCGGCCAGGAGCTCGTTCTGCAGCCCGAACATCTCCCGCTCCTCCGCGGGCTCCGCGTGGTCATAACCGAGCAGGTGCAGGCAGCCGTGGACCGTGAGCAGCGCCAGCTCGTGCGCGAGCGGATGCCCGGAGCTGGCGGCCTGGTCGGCGGCGAACGCCGGGCACAGCACGATGTCGCCGAGCATGGCGGGCCCCGGCTCGGGCAGGTCCGGGCGTCCGCCGGGGGTGAGCTCGTCCATCGGGAAGCTCATCACGTCGGTCGGCCCGGGCAGGTTCATCCACGTCACGTGGAGATCGGCCATGGTGTCCTTGTCGACGAGCGTGATGGACAACTCGGCGGCCGGGTGGACGTCCATCCGGGCGATCACGAACGCGGCCACGTCGACGAGCTCTGCCTCGTCGACCTCCACACCCGACTCGTTGGCGACCTCGATACTCATCGGCGGCGCTGCTCCCTGTTCCTGTGCGGCTCGGTGTTCCGGTGTGACCGGGTCTCGTTCTGGCCCCGTTCGAGGCGGGCTTCGTGCTTGGCATAGGCGTCCACGATCCGGCCCACCAACGCGTGCCGGACCACGTCCTTCGAGGTGAGCTCCGAGAAGTGGATGCCCTCGACCCCGGAGAGGATCTCGCGCACCACCTTCAGGCCGGAGCGCTGCCCGCCGGGCAGGTCGATCTGGGTGATGTCGCCCGTCACGACGATCTTGGACCCGAAGCCCAGGCGCGTGAGGAACATCTTCATCTGCTCGGGCGTGGTGTTCTGGGCCTCGTCCAGCACGATGAACGAGTCGTTGAGCGTGCGCCCGCGCATGTACGCCAGCGGCGCCACCTCGATCACGCCGGCCGCCATGAGCTTGGGGATTGTCTCGGGGTCCATCATGTCGTGCAGCGAGTCGAACAGCGGCCGCAGGTACGGGTCGATCTTCTCGTGCAGCGTGCCCGGCAGGTAGCCGAGCCGCTCCCCCGCCTCCACCGCGGGCCGCGTGAGGATGATGCGGCTGACCTCCTTGGCGCGCAACGCGGCGACGGCCTTGGCCATGGCGAGATAGGTCTTACCGGTGCCGGCGGGGCCGAGCCCGAAGGAGATGGTGTGCTCGTCGATCGCATCGACGTACCGCTTCTGGCCGAGCGTCTTGGGCCGGATCATCCCGCCGCGGCGCGAGAGCACGTCGGTGCCCAGCACTTCCTCGGCGGTCAGCGGACCGGACCCGGCGAGGATCTCGACCGATCGACGCACAGAGGCGGGGGTGATCTCCACGCCCTTGCGGGCCTGGCGCAGCAGGTCCGACACGACGCGGGAGGCGGTGTCGACCGCCTCCGGATGGCCGGAGACGGTCATGGTGCCGCCCCGGACGTGCAGGTCGGCGTCGAGAAGTTCCTCGAGGGTGCGGAGGTTGGTGTCGGCGGCGCCGAGCACCGCCATCGCCAGGTCGGGGTCGAGCTGGACCGCCGTGCGGACGGTATCGCTGTCTGGGGTGCTTACGTGGATCACTTCCCGTGGTGTGGTGCGGTTGCCCCGAGTGTAGTACCCGCACCGGCCCACCTCGGGGTGAGAACGCCGAGCGCCCCCAACGCGACGGCCGCGGCGGTGGAGGTGCGCAGGACCTCCGGTCCCAGTACGACGGGGCGTGCGCCGGCGCCGGTCAGTGCCTCCAGCTCGGCGTCGGAGACGCCGCCCTCGGGCCCGACGACGACGAGGACGTTCATCGGCCGCCCGTGGGCCCCGGGAGTCGGGGCGGTCACCGCGTCCGCGAACGGCACGGCCCCCTCCTCGTGCAGGATCAGCACGCGTGTTCCGGCGGCCGCCTCCTCGGCGACGAGCCGGGCCAGGGCTGCCGAGTCGAGCAGCTCACCGATCTCGGGCTCGTGGGCCCGCCGCGACTGCTTGGCGGCGGCCCGCGCGGCGTTCGCCCACTTGGTGCGGCCCTTACCCACCTTGGCGCCGGCCCAGCGACTCACGCAGCGCTCGGCCTGCCAGGGAACGATCCGGTCGGCGCCGGCCTCGGTCGCCAGCTCCACCGCCAGTTCGGAGCGTTCCGATTTGGGCAGGGCCTGGACAACCGTGACCTCCGGGACGGGGCGCGGGACGTCCGTCCGGGTGCCGACCTCGGCTTCGACGACGCCCGGGCTCGTCGTCGTCACCACACAGTCGGCCACGGCCCCACGGCCGTCACCGACGCGGATCGGTTCCCCCGGGCGGAGCCGCAGCGCGCTACCGGCGTGACGCCCCTCGGGGCCGTCGAGCACGACGGTCTCACCCACGGCCGGGACGGCCTCCACCCGGAACAGCGACGGGGTCACAGGGCGTCAGTGCCCGGCGACCGCGTCGCGCAGGCGGGAGAACAGACCGCCGCGGCGGGCGGTGTCCTCGCTGACGACCTCGGCCGAATCGCCGTCCAGGCGACGCAACTGCTCGACGAGGTCGCGGCGCTTGCGGTCGAGCTTCTCGGGCACCACGACCTCCATGTGCACGGTGAGGTCGCCTGCACCTCCACCTCGGACGCGCGGCATGCCGCGGTCGGTGAGGGTGACGGTGTGGCCGGGCTGGGTGCCGGCCGGGATCTCGATCTCGATCGGGTCACCGATGACGGTCTCGAGCTCGACGGTGCCGCCGAGCATCGCGTCGACCACCGGGACCCGCACGGTGCAGTGCAGGTCCTCGCCGTCGCGTACGAACACCGGGTGGGTGCGCTCGTTGACCTCGATGTACAGGTCCCCGGCGGGCCCGCCGCCGGGGCCCACCTCGCCCTGGCCGGACAGCCGGATCCGCATGCCGCCGCCGACACCGGCGGGGATCTTGGCGGACACGGTGCGACGCTTGCGGACGCGGCCCTGACCGGTGCAGTCACCACACGGATCGGTGATGATCTCGCCGGTCCCGGCGCACGTCGGGCAGGGGCGGCTGGTCATGATGTTGCCCAGCAGCGAGCGCTGCACGGACTGGATCTCGCCCTGGCCCTGGCACATGCCGCAGGTGGCGGGCGGCGCATCGGAGGCCGAGCCCTTGCCGTGACAGGTCTCGCACAGCACCGCCGTGTCGACCTTGATCTCCTTGGTGACGCCTGTCGCGCACTCGTCCAGGGTCAGGTTCACCCGGATGAGCGCGTCCGAACCGGGCTGGACCCGGCTGCGCGGGCCCCGGCCGCCGCCTCCGCCTCCGGCACCACCGAAGAAGGCCTCGAAAACGTCGCCGAGGCCGCCACCGAAGCCACCGCCGAATCCGCCGCCGTAACCGCCACCGCCGCCGCCGGAGTCGAGCGGATCCCCGCCCATGTCGACGATGCGTCGCTTCTCCGGGTCGGTGAGGACCTCGTAGATCGCGGTGATCTCGCTGAACCGCTCACGCGCCTCGTCCGACGGGTTGACGTCAGGGTGGAGCTCGCGGGCGAGCTTGCGGTAGGCGCGCTTGATCTCGGTCTCCGAGGCGCCCCTATCGACCCCGAGGGTCCCGTAGTAGTCGCGTGACACGTCTGACCTTTCGTTCAAGAAGACTGTTCGTGCTCGTGGTGCCGCCTGCTCGACGCCGCGGCTCCTGGAAGAGAGTACGGGGGTCAGCGCCCGCCGAGGATCTCGCCCACGTAGTGGGCAACAGCGGCGACCGAGGCGATTGTTCCCGGATAATCCATCCGGGTGGGTCCCAGCACCCCCATGCCGCCGAACGCGTGGCCCTCCGCGCCGTACTGCGAGGAGACCACCGACGCGCCGCGGATCTCGGCAGATTGGGTCTCGGCGCCGATCTGCACGGTGACGCCGCCCGGCCCGCCCGCGCCCACGGCCTGGGCGGCGGTGAGCAGACGCAGGATCACGACCTGCTCCTCCAGCGCCTCCAGCACCGATCGCAGGGAGCCGTCGAAGTCGGCGGCGCTCCGCGTGAGGTTGGCGGTGCCGCCCAGCACGATCCGGTCGTCCGGGTGCTCGACGAGCGTGTCCACGAGCACAGTGACGCAACGCTCCACCGCGTCGCGGTACGCCGGCCGGGCCTGCTCCCCCGTGGCCGTGAGTGCCGCGGAGGCGTCCGCGAGACGCTTGTCGGCCACGGCCTCGGAGAGCAGGGTCCGGATCTCGGCGAGGTGCTCCTCGGTATGCGGGGCCGCGAGCTCGACGGTTCGCTGGTCGACGCGGCCGGTGTCGGTGATGAGGACCAGCAGCAGCCGCGTGGGGGTCAGACTCACGACCTCGAGATGCCGCACGGTCGAGCGGTCGAGGACCGGGTACTGGACCACCGCGACCTGGCGGGTGAGCTGCGACAGCAGCCGAACCGCCCGCCGGAGCACGTCGTCCAGGTCGAGCGCGCCTTCGAGGAAGGCCCGGATGGCCTTGCGCTCGGCTCGCGAGAGCGGCGTGATCTCCTCGATCGAGTCGACGAAGTGGCGGTAGCCCTTCTCCGTGGGCACGCGCCCCGAGCTCGTGTGGGGCTGCACGATGAACCCCTCCGCCTCCAGCACCGCCATGTCGTTGCGGATGGTCGCGCTGGAAACTCCCAGTGCGTGCCGGTCGACGAGCGCCTTGGAGCCGACCGGTTCGTGGCAGGCGATGTAGTCCGAGACGATGGCCCGCAGAACGTCGGTCCTACGGTCTGATGCGCTCGACATGGACCGCCCTCCTTCCAGTTCTCCGGTGCTGCGTGTCTACGACCTCGCCCGCGGCACGGGCCCGATTAACCCGCTGCATGGGCCCGATTCTAGGCGAGCCCGGGCGTGTTCTCCTCAGAGGAGGATGTCGCGGACGACTCCGTCAGCCAACAGTCTGCCCGCCTCGGTGAGCGCGAAGCCGGGCCCGCCCGGGTGATCGGCCCCGCGCCGCCGCAGCAGGCCGGCCGCGACCTGCTCGCCCGCGCGTGCCCGCTCCTCGGCCGTGAACGCCTCGTCCCCGAGCCCCTCGGCCAGTCGGAGCGCGGTCATGATCAGTTCGATGTGACGGTCCTCGTCGGTGAGCCTCTCGCCGCCGTCGACGGGGAGATCGCCGGCATCGCAGGCGGCCGCGTACCGGGCGGGGTGCTTGAGGTTCCACCAGCGCGCGCCGGCCACGTGGGAGTGGGCTCCCGGCCCGACGCCCCACCAGTCGCCACCACGCCAGTAGCCCAGGTTGTGGCGGCAGTATCCGGATTCGCCCGTCGCGAAGTTGGAGACCTCGTACCAGCGGAAGCCGGCGCGCGACAGTCGCTCGCTCACCTGCTCGTACCGGTCGGCCAGGACGTCGTCGACCGTATTCGGCAGCTCGCCGCGACGGATTCGTCGTGCGAGGGCCGTACCGTCCTCGACGATGAGCGAGTAGGCGGAGACGTGGTCCACGCCGGCATTGACCACCGCATCGAGAGTGCGCGCCAGATCGTCCTCGCGTTCTCCGGGCGTCCCGTAGATGACGTCGAGGTTGACGTGCTCGAACCCCGCCCGGACGGCCTCGGCGACGGCCTCCTGTGGGCGCCCCGGGGTGTGCGCGCGGTCGAGGATCTGCAGCACGCGTGCAGAGGTCGATTGCATGCCCAGCGAGATGCGGGTGAATCCACCCTCGCGCAGTGTGGTGAAGAACTCTGGCGAGGTGGACTCGGGGTTGCTCTCCGTGGTGACCTCGGCGCCGGGGGCCAGGCCGAACGCGGAATCGATGCGGTCGAGCAGACCCACCAGGACGTCGGCCCCGACGAGGGAGGGGGTGCCACCGCCCACGAATACCGTGTCCACCTTCGGCGCGGTGCCCGAGCGGGCGAGCACGTCGGCTGCCCGTTCGATCTCGATGGCCGCGGCCCTCTCCCAGTCGACGGGCGAGGTGGCGGAGCCCAGTTCGCCCGCGGTGTAGGTGTTGAAATCGCAGTAGCCACACCGCGTCGAGCAGAACGGGACGTGAAGGTAGATCCCGAACGGCGAGGCGGGATCGCGTTCAGGTGGGGCGAGCGCGAGTCCCGCCGGGTCCACGCCGGCGGTCACGCCTGACCGGTGTCGGGGGTCGAGCCGGTCTCACCTCGAGCCTCGGGGCGGGCCGGCGTCGCGGAGGGCGCCACAGACGACGAGGCCGCGGCCGGTGCCGCGCCGGTCGGCTTGGAACCGGTCGGCTTCTGTGCGGGGGGAGTGGCGGGAGCAACCGACTTCGACGCGGACTCCGCGACCGCGGGTGCGGGCCGACCTGGTGTCTCGGCGGCGGGCTTGGTCCCGGCGGCGGGCTTCTGCGCGACAGGCGTGGCCGCGGGCGCGGGCTTCTGCGCCACCGGCTTGGACTCGGACACCTTCCTGGGCGTCCTCGTGGCGGCGGCCTTCTTCGCGGGGGTCTTCGAGGTGGCCGCCTTCTTCGCCGGGGCCTTCGTGGCGACGGCCTTCTTCGCAGGGGTCTTCGAGGTGGCGGCCTTCTTCGCCGGCGTCTTCGTGGCGACGGCCTTCTTCGCAGGGGTCGAGGCCGCCGGGGCCTCCGGTGAATCCGCCGTGGTATCCGCGGCCGGGGTCGTCTGCGCCGCTGCGGGCGAGGCCTTGCGGGGCGGGGCCTTCTTGGCGGGCGCCTTCTTGGCCGGTGCCTTCTTGGCCGGATTCTTCGGCGCGTGCTCCACCTTCGCCGAGTCCTTCGCCGACTGGCGAGCCGCCTTTCGCTGCGCACGACGGTCTGCCGCCAACTCTGTAGCCGTCTTCTTCTCCACGGCGGGTGCGCCGCTGCGCTCACGCTCGGCGGCGGCCTCGACGAACTCCGCCAACGCCTCCGTGACGGCGTCGGCGAGTGGCCACGGATCGGGTACGGAGCGCTTGCACGCGATGAATCCGAAGTGCAGCCTGCCGTCCATCGACATCACCGTGCAGTTCAGTCCCGCACCGTGGAAGACGGGACCCAGCGGCAGCATCTGCTCGATGCGGGCACCCAGGAAGTAGAGCGGGATGTTGGGCCCCGGCACGTTGGAGATGACCAGGTTGTGCACCACCGGGTGGCGCTCGGACAGCCGCAGCCGCGAGTACATCCGAACGGCCGACCCGAAGACCGAGGGGGCGGCGAACTGCGCCCAGTCGGTCAGCAGGTTGGCATCGAGTGCGTTGGTGTGGTCCTTGGCCACGACGTTGGCGTCGCGGATGGCCTCGAGGCGCTCGACCGGGTCGTCGATGTCGGTGGACAGCGACATGAACATCCCGGACACGCGGTTGGTGCCGGGGCGGGACTCCGCAGCGTGGACGGACATCGGGACCATCGCGATGAGCGGCTTCGCCGGCAGCGCGTTCTGCCCGTCGAGGTACTTGCGCAGGGCCGTGGACGTGATGGCGAGCACCACGTCGTTGACGGTGGTTCCGAACGCGTTCTTGACCCGCTTGATGTCGTCCAGGTCCACGCTCGTGAACGAAATGGTGCGGTGGCCGGTGATCGTCCGGTTGAACGGGGTCCGCGGGGCCGTGAACGGAGCCGGCATCGCCAACCCCTTGCGGGCGCGGCTGATCCAGGACGGCAGCACGCCGAGGGTCCCGGGCAGCAGGGAGGCGAGCCGCCACGGGGTGGCAAGACGCGAGAGTGCACCCCCCACCGCCAGCTCGAGCGCCCCCGAGCCCCCGGCGGTCTCCTTGACCAGGTCGGCGTCCAGCGCCGGATCGTCAGGGGTGAGCGTGCACAGCTGCGACATCATATTGGCGCCGGTGACGCCGTCGACCGTCGAATGGTGCATCTTGGCGAACACCGCGACCCGGCCGTCGGACAGACCTTCGATGACGTACATCTGCCACAGCGGCATCGAGCGATCGATCGGCTGACTGGCCAGGTGCGCGCACAGTTCGGCGAGCTCATGATCGTCCCCCGGCTCGGGCAATCCGATCCGCTGGAGATGATGATCGATGTCGAAGCTCTCGTCCTCGACCCACACCGGGTGGTCGACGTTGAGCATCGAATCGTGCAGCTTGCGCCGGAACGCCGGCATGCCGGTGACCCGGCGCGCGAGTTCGGTACGCAGCTTGTCGAAGGTGTAGCCGCCGGGAACCTCCGAGACGTCCAGAACGATCAACCCACACACGTGGAGAAGCTGAGACCGGGTCTCGAAATACAGGAAACTGGCGTCAAGTCCACTTAAACGCTGCATGACGGGAGTGTACTTCCGGAATCGACTCCACGGCGGTGGTCCGGCCGACCGCCGCGCGAGGTCAGAGAACCTCGATGAGGAACCAGGCGATGACGACGAAGACGATCAGCAGGATCAGAGCGAGGGTGACACGTGACCGGGGCATCAGCGGACCTCCTTCCCGGTCTCGGCGGGCCGGGACGCGACGAGCACCCGGAACCGGTGCACGAGAACGTCTGCGACCTTCTCGACCAGCACCGCGGTGGCCAGGAACAGCGGAATCCCCATCGCGAGCATGATCACCACCTGCAGCGGAAAGGGCAGGGTGACGAGCCAGAGCTCGACCCTGTCCCAGAACTGCAGAAACGCTGACACGTACCGATCCTACGATCGCCCTGCGGCGGCGGCCTCACGGCCACCGACCACGGAGGAGTCCAGTCCGCGACGACGCAGCAGCGCCGCCGGATCCGGGTCGCTCCCGCGTAGGCTCCGATAGGCGTCCAGGAAGTCGATGGCACCACCACGGGAGAGCACCTCGCGGCGCATCGCGTCACCGGAGGAACGCTGCAGTCCCCCGCTCTCGACAAACCACTCGGCGGCATCCGCGTCGAGGACCTCGGCCCAGAAGTAGGAGTAGTAGGCCGCCGAGTAACCGCCGGCGAACACATGCTGGAAATAGCGGGACCGGTAGCGCGGTTCGATCCCCGGCACGTCGAGGCCCGCATCAGCCAGGACCTTCGACTCGAACGCATCGACGTCGGTGACCTCGCGCGCCTGCTCGAGGGTCAACGAATGCCACGCCAGGTCGAGCAGCGCGGCCGCGAGGTACTCCACGGTCGCCTGCCCCTCACCGAAGCGCTCCGCCTCCCGCATCCGTTCGACCAGCTCCGCCGCGATGGGCTCGCCGGTCTCCCGGTGCCGGGCGTAATGGGCGAGCATCTCGGGACGACGAGCCCACATCTCGTTGACCTGGGAGGGGAACTCCACGAAGTCGCGGGGCACGGACGTGCCCGAGAACACGGGGTACTCCACGTCGGAGAGCAGCCCGTGCAGGGCGTGCCCGAACTCGTGGAACATCGTGGTGACCTCGTCCATCGTCAGCAGCGTCGGCTCCCCTTCCGCCGGACGGGACAGGTTCATGACGTTGACGATCACCGGGCGGGAGTCGAGGAGCCTCGACTGGTCCCGGAACGAGGTCATCCAGGCTCCGCCACGCTTGGTGGGTCGCGCGTAGTAGTCCAGTAGCAGCAGGCCGATGCCGGCGTCCCGCTCGGACCGCTCGTCGTCGAACACCTCGACCACCCGGACGTCGGGCAGGTAGCCGGCCAGGTCGGGCCGCTCGGCGAAACGCAGGCCGTACAGCTGCTCGGCGGAGTACATCACAGCGTCCCGCAGCACGGTCTCCAGCTCGAAGTAGGGGCGCACCGTCGCGTCGTCGACGCTGTAGCGCTCGGAACGAAGACGCTCCGACTCCCAGGCCCAGTCCGCCGGGTCGAGAGAACGGTCCTCGCCGCCGAGCAGGTCCTTGGCCTCGTTGCGGGCGTTGGTCACCGCGGCGTCCACCACGTCCATCAGCAGCCCGCGGGCGGCCTCGGGTGTCTCGGCGGTCTCCACCGCGAGCACGTGGTCGGCGTGGCAGCGCAGGCCCAGCAGCTCGGCCCGCTCGGCACGCAGCCGGACGATCTCGAGGACGATCGGGGTGTTGTCGTGTCCCGCGGTCGAGCCCCGCTTCATCGATGCCTCCATGACGCGTCCGCGCAGTCCGGCGTCGTCGAGCCAGGCGCTGATCGGCTGCACCGTGGGCAGACCCAGCGGGATCAGCCAGCCCTCGAGACCGGCCTGCTCTGCGGAGGCGGCCAGCGACGCGCGCATGGATTCCGGAAGCCCCGCGAGCTCGGACTCGTCGGCGACCGGTACTGCCAGTTCCGTAGTGGAGGCCAGGAGGTTCTCGCCGAACTCCGTCGTCAGTTCGGCCAACCGGGTGTCGATCGCGGTCAGGCGGGCGCGGGCCCCGTCCTCGAGGGCCGCGCCGGCACGGAGCAGGTCCCGGTGGTGGCGCCGGATGAGGCGGGCGGTCTCGTCGTCGACATCCAGCTCTCCCGCCTCGAGCGCTGCGGCGACCGCGTCTACACGGGCGTAGAGGACCGGGTCCGTCATGACCGCCGAGTGATGCGCGGCCAGCAGCGGGGACACCACGCGGTCCACATCGAGCCGGGCGGGCGTCGCGTCGGGCCCGAGCAGCCCGTAGAACACCGACAGCACGCGGTGCAGCGCCTGCCCCGAGCGTTCCAGCGCGATCACCGTGTTCTCGACGGTCGACGCCTCCGGGCTCGAGGAGATGGCGGCGACCTCGGCCGCGTGGTCGTCGATCGCGGCCCGGATCGCCGGCTCCAGGTCCTCGTCCCGGACGGCGGCGAAGTCCGGCAGCCCGTACGGCAGTGACGACTCGTCGAGCAGCGGGTGGAGCGGGGCATCGGGGCTCGGGGTGGTCATGACCGCGAGTCTACGGACGGCGCGACACGGGCTCACACCCACGTGGACACGGTGTCCCAGGCGAGCCTGGCCCCGAGGATCACGATGACCAGCAGGAACACCCTCCGGATGAACTCGTTGCCATGGCGCATGGCCATCCGCGCCCCGAGGAAGCCGCCGGCGAGATTCGCCACCGCCATGCAACCGCCGATCACCCACAGCAGCTCTCCGTGCAGCCCGAACACCAGGATGGACGCGATGTTGGTGGTGAGGTTGGCGAGCTTGGCCGCGACGGTCCCCTGCAGGAAGCCGAAACCCAGGAACGCCACGATCGCGATCACGAAGAACGAGCCCGTCCCCGGCCCCAACACGCCGTCGTAGAACCCGATCACCAGCCCGATCACCGCGGACCGCCACGCCCTGGCCCAGCCGCTGAAGCGCTCGGCATGGGTGCGGCCCAGGTTCGGCTTGAGCCACGTGTAGGTGCCCACCACGATCACCGCGACCAGCACGATCGGCGTGAGCAGCTCCTTGGGGATGAAGCGTGCGACCGAGGATCCTGCGGCCGAGCCCGCGAACGCCGCGGCCACGAGTGGCGCCACCATGGCCACCGGAACCCGGATCTTGCGCAGGTAGGTCAGGGTGGCGACGAGCGTGCCCGCCACCGAGGACAGTTTGTTGGTCCCCAGCACCTCGGGCGTCGAGACGTCAGCGGGTAGCGCGATGACCAGCGCGGGCAGCTGGATCAGCCCACCCCCGCCGACCACCGAGTCGACCCACCCGGCGACGAAGGCCGCCAGCACGAGCGCGAGCAGCACCCAGACCGGGATGCCGAGCGCCGGAGAGGCGGCGAGCTGCGCGAAGGTCTGGGGCATGCCGACAACTGTGCTGTAATCGGTTTGTGTATATCAACCCTTACGGCGCCGATCCGGTCACCCTGGCCGCCGACCTGGCCAACCGCCGCCCCCGCAGCGCCCGCGAACTCGTGGACCGCTGCCGGGAAGCCGGCGTGACCATCGACCGTGAAGCCCGGGAGGAAGAACTCGCGGAGGTCGACGAGTTCCTGGACGGATGGCTCGTCGTCGTCGACACCACCGATCCCCGTGCCCGCGCCGAGGCGCTCAACACCCTCCTCGCCGAGCACGCCGGGCCGCCCCGCCTGACCGACCACGACGGTCACTGGCACGTCCACTACCGCGCCGACGACGTCAGCTTCGCCCGCCTGCTCACCGCCATGTTCTCCGTCGGCACGGCGCTGCACCTCACCGAGCGCGGCATCGACCGGCTGTCCCGGTGCGCTGCGGACGACTGCGAGGCCGTCTTCGCCGACACCACCCGCAACGGACGCAAAACCTACTGCTCGCCGCGGTGCAACAACCGGTCGGCAGTACGACGCCACCGCGCCCGCGCCTAGGTGGACTGCCCGGGGAGGTCGGGCGACGACACCGAAGGGCGGCCGGTGTGACCGACCGCCCCGGGGCAGGAAAGTGCCCCTACTTCTTGTCCGAGCTCGTGTCCGAGGACAGGGCTGCCACGAAGGCCTCCTGCGGCACGTCCACCCGGCCGATGGACTTCATGCGCTTCTTGCCCTCCTTCTGCTTCTCGAGCAGCTTGCGCTTACGGCTGATGTCGCCGCCGTAGCACTTGGAGAGCACGTCCTTGCGGATCGCGCGGATGTTCTCGCGGGCGATGATCTTGGAGCCGATCGCGGCCTGCACCGGCACCTCGTACTGCTGGCGCGGGATGAGCTCCTTGAGCTTCACGGTCATCTTGTTTCCGTAGCCCTGCGCGTAGTCGCGGTGCACGATCGCGCTGAACGCGTCCACGGCCTCGCCCTGCAGCAGGATGTCGACCTTGACCAGATCCGCCAGCTGCTCGCCGGCCTCCTCGTAGTCCATCGACGCGTAGCCCTTGGTGCGGGACTTGAGCGAGTCGAAGAAGTCGAAGATGATCTCGCCCATCGGCAGGATGTATCGCAGCTCGACGCGCGTCTCGGACAGGTAGTCCATGCCCTTCATCTCGCCGCGCTTGGACTGGCACAGTTCCATGGTGGTGCCCACGAACTCGCTCGGCACGATGATCGTGCACTTGACGATCGGCTCATAGATCTCGCGGTGCTTACCCTCGGGCCAGTACGACGGGTTGGTCACCTGGTGCTCCGAGCCGTCCTCGGCGATCACCCGGTACACCACGTTCGGTGCGGTCGAGATGAGGTCGAGGTTGAACTCGCGCTCGAGCCGGTCGCGGGTGATCTCCATGTGCAGCAGGCCGAGGAAGCCACAGCGGAAGCCGAAGCCCAGGGCCACCGACGTCTCCGGCTCGTAGTCGAGAGACGCGTCGTTGAGCCGCAGCTTGTCCAGCGCGTCCCGCAGAACCGGGTAGTCGGAGCCGTCGATCGGGTACAGGCCCGAGAACACCATCGGGTTGGGCTCGGCGTAACCGGGCAGCGGCTCGGTCGCGCCGCCGCGGGCGCTGGTCACCGTGTCGCCGACCTTGGACTGGCGGACGTCCTTCACCCCGGTGATGAGGTATCCCACCTCGCCCGGCCCGAGTCCCTTGGTCGCCTTGGGCTCCGGCGAGATGACGCCGATCTCCAGCAGCTCGTGGTTGGTGCCCGTCGACATCATGGTCAGCTTCTCGCGCGGGGTGAGCGATCCGTCGACCACACGCACGTAGGTCACGACGCCGCGGTAGGTGTCGTAGACGGAGTCGAAGATCATCGCGCGGGCCGGGGCGTCAGGATCCCCCACCGGGGCCGGGATGGTCTCGCAGAGCTTGTCCAGGAGCGCCTCGACACCCTCGCCGGTCTTGCCCGACACGCGCAGGACATCGCCGGGCTCGCAACCGATGATGTGGGAGATCTCCTCGGCGAACCGCTCCGGGTCGGCGGCCGGCAGATCGATCTTGTTGAGCACGGGGATGATCTCGAGATCGTTCTCCATGGCCAGGTAGAGGTTGGCCAGGGTCTGCGCCTCGATCCCCTGCGCGGCGTCCACCAGCAGGATCGCGCCCTCACACGCCTCCAGCGCGCGGGAGACCTCGTAGGTGAAGTCCACGTGGCCGGGGGTGTCGATCATGTGCAGGACGATCTCCTCGCCCTCGTGCGCACCGGAGCGTGGCACCCACGGAAGGCGGACGTTCTGCGCCTTGATGGTGATGCCGCGTTCGCGCTCGATGTCCATCCGGTCGAGGTACTGGGCGCGCATGAGGCGCTCCTCGACCACACCGGTCAGCTGCAGCATGCGGTCGGCCAGGGTCGACTTGCCGTGGTCGATGTGCGCGATGATGCAGAAGTTCCTGATCCTGGCCGGATCGGTGAACGTCGTCTCTGCGAAGTTGGGAATCTCGATCACTCCTGGAGGCGGGCCCGGGTGCGGCTGGATTGCGGTACGTCCGGACGATCACCCCATTGTCACACGACCGCGCCCGGAACACTCATCACGTATCGGCCCGTGCGCACCGCATCGACGGCGCCGTCGCCCGGGAAGCGAGCGGTCGAGGCCGTCATGGCGCGGGCGTCGGCCGTTACCCTTGGCCGCATGGCTATCGACTGGGCCCGCGTGGGTCGCAAGGCAGTCCACATGGGACGCAAGTACGGGCCGACGGTCGCCCAAGCGGTACGGAAGCAGCTCGACGAGCGCGGAGGATCCCCCGCGTTGGGGTCGCGGAACGCCGAGGCGGGCCGGCCCGCGACCACCACCACCGCGCCCACCTCCAGCCGCGCCCGCACCCTGGCCTACGCCCCCGACCTGGACGGTCACGCCGACCCCGGCGAGATCGTGTGGACGTGGGTGGCGTTCGAGGAGAACGACGGTCGCGGCAAGGACCGTCCGGTCCTGGTGGTGGGTCGGGACGGGGATCGTCTGCTCGGCCTCCAGCTGTCGTCCCGGTCCAAGCGCGACGACGACAACGGCTGGCTCGGGCTCGGCAGCGGGCCCTGGGACTCGGAGGGACGCCCCAGCTGGGTGCGTCTCGACCGCGTGCTGGATGTGCCCGAACAGGGCATCCGGCGCGAGGGCGCGATCTGCCCCAGGGACGCGTTCGACCGCGTGGCGGACCGGCTCCGTCGCGACTACGGCTGGCGCTGACGCCGCGCCGGTCGCGTTTTGGCCGGTGACGCGCCCGCTGGTAAAGTGGGCCGTCGGTGTCCACCGGACGGCGTTCAGCGCGTCCACAAGGACAAAGACGACAAGACATCCGATCGGCGGGATCCCCTCGTGGAGCCGTCGACACACGACAAAAAGGTGTGACGAGTGGCCAACATCAAGTCCCAGATCAAGCGGAACCGCACCAACGAGCGCAGCCGTCTCCGCAACCAGTCGACCAAGTCGGCTCTGCGTACCGCCATCCGCAGCCTCCGCGCCGCCACCGAGGCCGGCGACAAGGAGAAGGCTGGCGCCCTGCTGGTCGCGACCTCGCGTCAGCTCGACAAGGCGGCCAGCAAGGGTGTCATCCACCAGAACCAGGCCGCCAACAAGAAGTCGGCGCTCGCCAAGGCTGTCGACCAGCTCTGAGGCACCCCGGCCCTCTCCGGATGAGAGGGCCCCAGCCCCGCGTCGGCCAACGCTGACGCGACGCGGCTCCGAGGGCCCACCAGCATCGTCACTGATGCGCGGTGGGCCCTCGTCGTGTGTCAGGACCCTGCTGCTACGAGGACGCTCCTACGCGCCCCCTGCGCCACTCGACTCTGTATAGCGTTCGACATTCGGATCGAACGCGATGACATGGGTGGGGTCCGGTTCGATGAGAAGGGCCTCGGGCGCGGTGGTCGCGTGTCTGCGTGATCGTGCGCGAGCCGGGCGCGGCTGGATGTCGGCCGCCGTCGGAGGGCTGACGATGACCACCACCTTCGTACCCGGCAACGGCACCCGGGTGGGCGACGTGGCCATCTGCGCCGCCACATCCCGCACACCGTCGCCGTCCCCGAATCGAACCGTCACGTCGAACTGGCACAGGCCGGCGACTCGCTGGTGGCAGTGTCCTACCCGGCCGAGCGTGCCGACGTGGTGCGCACCTGTGGCACGGATACTTGCGATGCGACGCTGTTCACGGACCGCCCCGGACACGGCGAACGGAACCACGAGCACAGAGAACACGATGAACGCGGCGACGACCAGTACGACGATCGACATGATCGTCATATCGACCTGCTGCGCATGTCGTTCACCCAGCGGGATCATCTCGACGTAATCGTTCAGCAGCCGTCGGTGAACTTCCGCGGCGATACCCACCCCGAGGGCGATCGCCGCGCCCGCGGTGATCGTCGACGCGAATGCCTGCCCATAACGATCGAGCAGCCGTGTATACAGCCCGAACGTGCCCCCAAAGGCGGCGACGGACAGAAAGAAGATCGCGAGCACAGCCCAGAACCACCAGCTCCCGCTCATCGCCACCGTCAGTGGAGTGGTCACCCCGGGCAGAATGCGAGGAAGGACCAGATAACCGGCGCCGGCCCAGAGAAGTACGGTGAGAGCTGCGCGCACCCACGCGTCGGCCGGCATCCGGCCAGGTTCGGCCCCCGGCTTGTGGGTGGTGATGAGAGAACCGCGTGCCCGGGTCGAGAAGACCGGGCCATCGATCCACCAATTCTCCGGCCAGTACCCGGCAGCACTCCCCCGGGGTTCCGGTTTCGCGATGGGTACGTCCATTGCAGCCTCCCGGTTCAGGCACCCGCCGGGTACCGACGTGCGCACTCGCACCGGCGGTGTGCGGCTGCATCGGTCGGGCGACGGCGCGTGCCGGGCAGGAGACCATTATTCATCCCCCGCACGGCGAATGGGGGCGTTTATGACGTCGCCGGTCCGTGTGCCGGGCGCCGGAGTGAGCCGCCGGCCCGCGTGCTGGCAGCCGGCCGGACGACATACCCGGGCCGTCAGGCGGAGCCGGCCAGCGTGCCGACCTGACGCACCGCCCGTTCCAGGGCGTACGAGGTGTCCTCGGCCATGCCCTTGACCTCGCCGTTGAGCCGCGAGACCACCTGCAGTGCGGTGCCCAGGGTGTCGATGGACCAGAACCGGGTCTGCGCCTGGACCTTCTTGACCTTCCACGGGGGCAGGCCCTGCCGCGCGAGATCCCCTGGGGCGACCCCCCGCTGGGTGCCGACCAGAGCGATGGAGTTCACCGCATCGGCCAGCGCGTCGGCCAGCACGACGTGCGGGACCCCGGTGTGCATCGCCCACTCCAGTGCTTCGATGGCCCCCGCCACGTCGCCGACCACGGCCCGCTCGGCCACGGTGAAGCCGCTGACCCCTACTACGCCGGAGTGGTACCGGCGAACGGCCTCGACGTCCACCTTGCCGCCGGTGTCGGCCACCAACTGGTCACATGCGGAGGCGAGCGAGCGCAGGTCCGTGCCGACCGCCTCGACGAGCGCCTCACACGCCTCCGGGGCCACGCGCACATTCAATCCGCGGAACTCCGACCGGACGAAACCCATCACCTCGGTGTGCCGGGTGATCTTGCCCGCCGCGTGTTCCTCGGCACCGGCCTTGCGCAGGTCCGCCGCCAGGGTCTTGGCCCTGCCCCCACCGGTGTGCTGCACGATCAGCACTGTCTCCGCCGGCAGGTCCCGGGCCGCGTCCAGCACCGCGGCGACGGCGTCCTTACCCAGCTCCGCGGCCCCGGTGATCACCACGATCCGGGCCTCACCGAACAGCGACGGGGAGAGCAGTTCGAACAACTGGGCCGCCGTGACCTCCGGGCCACCGAGCCGGGAGACCACGGGCGGGTCCTCCCCCGCAGGTGTAGCTGCCCGGACCACCGAGACGACCCCCATCGTGGCGCGCTCGGTGAGGAACTCATCCTCGCCGAGCACGAGATGAAGTGGAGCCGGTGCGGGGCCTGCCGCCATGGGGAGAACTCCTCGTCGTCGTCGTGATCGTTGTCGTCGTCGCCGACATCACCAGTGCCGTCGTCGTCCCCGACATCGTGCCACGTCGCACCGACAGGCCCGCGGCCCCGTCGCACGCGAGCCGGCACCTCACGGCCGGCGCTCGGCGTCCTCCATCACCATCCGCTCGCGGGTGTCACCGTGGAGGGTGGTGCCCCCGGCGACCGGCTCGTGGAGGGCTCCGGAGGTGTCCGGAACCGCGGAGCCCTTCTCGATCTCTGACTCGGAGAGCGTGCCGGAGAACATCTCGGTCAGTTCGCGGAACAGCCGGTGCGAGGCCTTCGCTGAGCGCGCTTTGGGGCCGACCGGCCGCTCCTGCTGCGGGTCGGTGCAGGCGTCGACGATCGCCTCCACCACGATGTCGGGGTCGTCCAACGCGGCCAACCGTGGCGCGTGTCCGGTGTAGTTGCCGACGTGCTCCCACCACGGCGTGTCGGCGGCCCACGGCAGGATCGTGCTGACCTTGATCGACTCACCCAGCCCGGCCAACCGCAACTCCTCGTTGAGCGAACGGCCCAGGCTGGAGATCCCCGCCTTCACGGCGGCGTAGCTGGCCTGATAGGCCAGCGGCACCTCCCCGGCGACCGACCCGACGTTGATGAGCACCCCCTCGCCACGCGCACAGAAGCGGCGCAGGGCCACGTGCGACCCGGACAGCATGCCCTTGAAGGTCACGTCGACGAGCCGGGTGTGGTCGGCGAGCGGAACCTCCCAGAACAGGCCCATGACGCCGACGCCGGCGTTGTTGATCCACACGTCGATGTGGCCGGTGAGTTCCTCGGCGCGCACGGCGAGCCGCTCGACGGCGTCCGCATCGCTGACGTCCGTGGGCACGGCCAGTGCGCTACCGCCGACCTCGGTGATCTGCGCGACCACCTCGTCGAGCAACGCGGAACGTCGGGCGGCGACGACGACGTGGGCGCCCCGCGCACCGAGCGCCAGTGACGCGCCGCGGCCGAATCCGCTCGATGCGCCCGTGATGACGATGGTCCGTCCCGCCAGGCTTCCCCGAGTGCCCACGACGCCCCCTCCCTGTCGGACCCCCGCGGGCCCGGATGTGCGCATCATGGTCCACCGCGGACGTCGACCGTGCATCCGGTACGCCCACACCCCGAGCGGCCGGGGTGTGCGCGGTGGGAGCCCCGGGGCTGTGCGCCTACGCTCGGCGGTCCGGGACCATCCCACTGCGGGTCGCCCGGCCGCGAACCGAGAGGACAGACACGTGACGACGACCCAGGGCGAGGCCACCGATCCCGGTGAGATGGCACGCCGCGTCTTCGGGTGGGACGGGTTGCGCCCGCCGCAGGCCGAGGCGATCGAGGCGGCGATCGCCGGCCGGGACGTGCTGGCGGTCTTGCCCACCGGGTACGGGAAATCGGCGATCTATCAACTCGCCGGGATGATGGCAGAGGGGCCCTGTGTGGTGGTCTCGCCTCTCATCGCGTTGCAGACCGACCAGTGCGAAGGCCTGAACTCGCTCGCGGACCGCGCGCCCACCCGGTCGATGGCGATCAACTCCTCGCTCGGGGCCCGCCAGCAGGCTGATGCGTGGGACGAGGTCGTGGCCGGTCGCGTCGACTTCCTCTTCCTCACCCCCGAACAGCTGGCCAAACGGGAGGTCCTCGACCGGGTCCGTGAGGCCGGGCCGAGTTTTCTCGCGGTCGACGAGGCCCACTGCGTCTCCGCCTGGGGACACGATTTCCGGCCTGACTACCTGCGGCTGGGCGCCGCGCGGCACCGTATGGGGTCGCCGACCGTCATCGCCCTCACGGCGACCGCGTCGACGCCGGTGCGCGAGGAGATCGTCGACAGGCTCGCCATACCCGACGCCCTGGTGCTGGCCGGCGGGTTCGACCGGTCCGAGCTCCACCTGGCGGTGCGGCGTCATGTCGAAGGCGACGACAAACAGGACGCGGTCGTGGAGCGGGCAGTCGAGTTGGCCGGCCCCGGCCTGGTCTACGCCGCGACGCGCCGGTCCACCGAGGAGTACGCCGAGCGGATCGCCGCACTCTCGACCGAGGCGGGCCGGCCGCTGAGCGTCCGCGCCTACCACGCCGGGCAGAAGGCGGCGGTGCGCGAGGAGACGCTGGGCGACTTCGTGGACGGTGGGCGCGAGGTGGTGGTGGCGACCAGTGCGTTCGGCATGGGGATCGACAAGGAGGACGTGCGGTTCGTCCTGCACGCGGACATCCCCGACTCACTCGACACCTACTACCAGGAGGTGGGGCGGGCCGGCCGGGACCGGGATCCGGCCACGATCGAGCTGCACTACCGCAGCGAGGACCTGGGCCTGCGCAGCTTCTTCTCCTCGCACAACGCGGACGAGGAGGTCATCAGGTCGGTTTTGGCCCACCTGCGCCGCGCCGATGGCCCGGTGCGGCTGACCCATCTGAAGAAGGCCCTCGACGTCGGTGCGAAGCGTGTCACGGGCGCGGTCAACCTCCTGGAGGCGGCGGGCGTGCTGACCTCCGGTCGCCGGGGGGTGGCGTTCGCGGAGGACGTGAAGACCGGGGTCGCGGTGCGCCGGGCGGAGGAGACGTCGGACACGCTCGAGCGCATCGAGCGCTCACGGATCGAGATGATGCGCGGCTACGCCGAGACCGACGGGTGTCGACGCCAGTTCCTGCTCGGCTACTTCGGCGAGGAACTCGCCGAACCGTGCGGGAACTGCGACACCTGCGACGCCGGCACAGCCGTCGACATCACCCACGACGCGGACGACTTCCCCCTGCAGTCCGCGGTGGTCCACCGAGAGTGGGGTTCCGGAATCGTCATGAGCGTCGACGACGACCGGCTCACCGTGTTCTTCGCCGAGCAGGGCTACCGCACGCTGTCACTGGACCGGGTCCGCGAGCAGGATCTGCTCACCCGGGCGTGACCGTCGGCGAGCCCGGCAGCCCCGCCGCGACGCCGGCGACCGTGTCGAGCCACCACAGGGCCGGTGCGCACGCCGCCGCGAGCAGCACCGCACCGTCCTCCCACACCGGCCCCACCGCGGCCGCCAGGGTTCCCAACACCGTCACCATCGGCACCGCCGGCGCCACGGCGATGTTCGCCGGCAGCGCCCACGGGCCGGTCTCCAGACCGGACGCGGCGAGTACCGGCAAGGTCGCCACGTGCGCCACGACGCACACCGCCAGCACATCCGCGACCCGACCCGGCATCCACGTCCGGCGGATCCGCTCCGCCACCGGGCGCGCCGCGAGCACGAGCGCCGCGGTGGCCGCCACCGACAGCACGAACCCCGCGCCGGTGGCGGTCACGGGGTCGAGCATCGCCACCAGCAGCACGATCGCCGCCAACGCCGCGAGCGGCCGGCCGGAGCGGTGGGCGGCCAGGGCAGCCAGGCCGATCGCCCCGGTCCCGGCCGCGCGCAGCACCGCGGGCTCCGGCCCGACCACCGCCACGAATGCCGCCAGCGCCAACCCGGCGGCCACGATGCGACCACGCCGACCCACCCCGACTCCCGCGGCCACGAGCAGCACCGCCCCCACGACGTAGGTCGTGTTGGCCCCGGACACCGCCGCCAGGTGGGACAGCCCGGCCGCGCGGAAGTCGTCCCTCGTCTCGGTGGACACGCCGCCCTCGTCGCCCAGGACGAACGAGGGCAACAGGCCGACCGACTCGCCCTCCAGGGCTCGCGCAGACACCTGCCGCATCCGTTGGCGCACCGCCGCCGGGACCCGCCCCGCCGCGCCCGGCTGCCCGATCACCGTCGGCGGGGTCAGGGCCCGCAGCGCCGGTGGATCGCCCGACGACAGTGGCTCGAGCACCGCCACCGAGACCCGCACCCGGGTGCCGGGCGGCAGCCCGCGCCAGCCCTCACGGGCGAGCAGCACCACGTCGAGATCGGCCTGCCTCGCCGACCGGCCCGACCCCGTCACCTCGACCCGCACCGGCACCATCACGCCCCCGGAACGCACCGGCCGGTCGAACCCGGTCACCTCGGCCTCGATCCCGGTCCGTTCCCCCACCGCCGCCGGCAACGGGTGGGCCGCCAACGCGTGTGCCCGGGCCGCCTGCACCCCGGCCGCGACCGCCCCCACAGCGCAGACGACCGTCAGCACCCCCAGCGCAGGATGGTCCGGGCCGCGCTCGACTCCTCCGGCCACCGACCACACCGCCGCCACCACCGCGCCGACCAGCAGCACCACCGCCACCGCGAGCGCCATCGACGGCCGGACGCCGACCGTCGCGGCGGTGACGACGAAGACCGCCAGCGTCGGCGATACGAGCCGCAGGTCTCGGATCGCCGGGACCCGCGGCCCCGCTTCGCCTTCCCCGCCCGGCCGGGCCGCGCCGCCGGGTGCGGGCGGATCCGTCGCCCCCACGTCGCGGTCAGACCGTCACGAGCGGTCGGAGCTTGGCCAACGTGGCCGGGCCTATGCCGTCCACCTCCGCCAACTGGTCGACGCTCGCGAACGACCCATTCGCGGTGCGCCAGGACAGGATCGCGGACGCCGTCACCGGCCCGACTCCCGGAAGCTCGTCGAGTGCGGCGGCGTCGGCGGTGTTGAGGTTGACCGGCCCCGGGGCACCCGATGCCTGACCGCCCGCCTCCCCGGCCGGCGGCGCCCCTCCCGCCTGCGGGGTCTCGGAGCCCGGGCCCACGATGTCGCTTCGCGGGCCCCGCGGCCCGTCCGGCCCGGGTGCCACGCCGACGAGGATCTGCTCGCCGTCGACGACCTTCCGCGCCAGGTTGAGACCGTCTCTGTCACCGCCGTCCAGCACCCCGCCGGCGTGGTCCAGCGCGTCGGCGACGCGCGACCCCGCCGGGAGGGTGACCAGTCCACTGCGTCCGACCATTCCGACCACCGCGACGACGACGATGCCGTCTCCTGCCTCCGGTGCGGCGGGCACCGTGGACGACGTTCCGCTCCCCGGCGCGGAGGATGCTCCCGGCTCGGTCGGCGATGCCGTGTCGTCGGCACCGACCGTGACGCCCGGTGTCGCCAGTGGGAGCTGCGGCACCGGAGCGGCCTCGGGCACGGTGGACAGCAGACGGTGGACCGAGAACGCCCCGAGTCCCACCACGAGCACCACCAGTGCGATTCCGGCCAGGCGGTCGGGCGCCCAGCGGATGCGGCGCCACCACGGCGGGTCCGCCCACGAGGACAGGTCCGGTTCGGCGGGCGGGACTCGCTCGGGGCGATCACCGTCGGGCCCGGGCGTCGCCCACGGTGCGAGAGGGGTCGCGGCCGACAGATCGGGCGGCGGGGCGACAGCGGGGAACTGCTCGGTCGGCGCAGGGCTCGCGACGTGATCCGGCATCGGCCTCGCGTCCGACGCGGCAACCGTATCCGCGGCCGGCTGCAGGGCGCCGGCCAGGCGCTGCAGGGCCGCCGCTCTCGTCGGGTCCCGTCCCGCGTCGGCGGGGGCGACGGAATCGACCGGGGTGGCGGGCCGTGCCCGGTTGTCGGATCGCATGGCGCCGACGCTAGACCGGGGTGGGCCGCGCTTCCGGCCGTGGCGGGGCGATCAGTCGGTGGCCTGTGGAGAGGGCGAGGGGATGGGGAATTCCGGGTCCTCGAGGTCCGTGACGGACACTCCCACTGTTCCGGGCCCGAGATGCCAGGCCAGCACCTCGTCAAACTCGACGATCAACACGCGCTCCGGGAACTGGGTCTCCTTGCGGATCTCGGTGGCCATCTCCTCGGCCCGATCCCCGGCCTGGTGGTGATGGACCACCACCAGGACGTCACCGCGGTCGACCTCGTCACGCAGAAGCGTCCGAAGCCGCTGATGCGCCTTGGAGGTGGTCCGGGCCTTGGCCGCGAGGTCGACCGAGCCCTTGCGCAGCACGATCACCGGGCGCATCGCCAGTGCACTACCGAAGATCGCGGCGACCGCGCTGATCCGGCCGCCCCGGCGCAGATGTTCGAGTGACTCCAACGCTGCGAAGGTCGACGCGCCCCGGCTGAGGCGCTCGGCGAGCTCGTATACGCCGGACAGTCCGAGCCCGTTCCGGGCAGCCCACGCGCACTGGGCCACAGCCGCACCGAACGCCATGCCGGCGCACCGGGAGTCCGACACCAGGACGCGGCCGCCGAACCTGGTGGCCGCGTCGACCGCGGACTCCCACGTGCGCGACAGCTCCCGGGACAGGTGCACCGAGACCACCCCTGTGCACTCCGGGTCGGCCAGCAGCCGCTCGTAGATGGTGGCCAGCTCGTCGGGGCTCACCGCCGCCGTGGACACGGCGCGCTCCTCCTCCTCGACGACGTGCAGGGGTACGACGGTGATGTCGAACGCGCGCACCCAGCTCTCGGGCAGGTCGGAGGCGGAGTCGGTGACGAGACGGATGGTCACGGGGCACCCACCGGTGGGGTGACGCCCGCATTCCACTGGTCCAGTCGCCACAGCAGGCCGCGGGCCGTGTCGGTTCCGGGGGGAACGTCGAGGTCGGCGGACGGTCCGTCGGATTCCTCGGGTCGACGGTGCGCGGAGAGTTGCACCCAGCAGGTGTTGCCCAGTCCGTTGAACATCGGGTACTGCTCCACCGGAAGCTCCAGCAGCGCGGCGGTCATCGCCGCGATGGCACCGCCGTGGGCGACGATCACCGCGGGGCGCTCGCTCCACTCCGGCTGCTGTTGGACCATCTCGTCGACGACCGCGCGGGTCCGACGCGCGACGTCGATCCGGCTCTCTCCCTCAGGTGGCGACCACCGCGGGCTGCTGCGCCACCGCAGTCGCGCATCAGGCCACTGCTCGTCGACCTCGGAATGACTCATTCCCTGCCACGTCCCCAGGTTCGTCTCGCGCAGCCGCGGGTCGGTGTGCACGTCCAGTCCCACCTCGGTGGCCAGCGCCGCCGCGGTGTCGCGGGCGCGTCGCAGGTCCGAGGAGAGGATGGTCCACGGGCGGCGCGGGGCGAGAACCCGGCCGACCGCGTGCGCCTGCCGGACACCAAGTTCGCTGAGTTCGGTGTCCAGCTGGCCCTGCATGCGGAACGACGCGTTGTAATGCGTCTGTCCGTGCCGCAGGAGAATGAGACGACGAGTCACCGCGGGTCAGAGCTCCTGATCTCGCCGCGGCTCCTCCGGTGCCAGCGCGTCCTCGGCGGCACCGGACGAGCCGGCGCCGGCCGGGCGGGTGCTGGTCTGCACGCCCTCGATCTCCACGACGGGGCAGTCCTTCCACAGGCGGTCCAGCGAGTAGTAGTCGCGCTCGTCGACGTGCTGGACGTGCACCACCAGCTCGTTGTAGTCCAGCAGTGCCCACCGCCCCTCGCGGGTGCCCTCACGACGCAGCGGCTTGTGGCCGGCCTCGCGGAGCTTGTCCTCGATCTCCTCGACGACCGCGTTGACCTGACGTTCGGTCTCCGCGGACGCCAGGACGAAGGCGTCGGTGATGACGAGTTGGCCGGAGACGTCGAGGACGACGATGTCGGTCGCCAGCTTGTCGTCTGCGGCACGGGCCGCGATGGCGGCCATGTCCAAGGCCTCGGGGCTTGCGGTCACTGGGGGATCTCCTCATGGTGGGGGTCGATGGGGACGGGCTCCCGGTGTACCGGGGCCGTCACTGCGGGGGTGCCGTCGAGGCGGGTCGAGCCCTCCGGCCGATACAGGTTGCGTTTGGCGATGTACTGCACGACCCCGTCCGGAACGAGGTACCAGACGGGCGCACCGGCGGCCGCGCGGCGGCGGCATTCGGTCGAGGAGATCGCCAGTGCCGGGATCTCCAGCAGGTGGACCCGGCCGTCGTCGATCTGGGCGAGATGCGTGTCGGACAGTTCGAATCCGGGGCGGGACACGCCGACGAAGCTCGCCAGTCCGAACATCTCCTCCCATCCGTGCCACGTGAGGATCTTCTCCAGCGCGTCGGCGCCGGTGATGAAGTACAGGTCGATGTCCGGCTGCTGGCGCAGCAGGTCCTTGAGCGTGTCGAGTGTGTAGGTGGGCCCGTCACGCTCGATATCGACGCGACTGACCGAGAAACGCGGATTGGAGGCGGTGGCGATGACCGTCATCAGATAGCGGTCCTCTGCCGGCGAGACCCGCCGGGTGTCCTTCTGCCACGGCTCGCCGGTGGGCACGAACACCACGTCGTCGAGATCGAAACGGTGGGCCACCTCGCTGGCCGCCACGAGGTGCCCGTGGTGGATCGGATCGAACGTCCCGCCCATCACTCCGATGCGGCGACGTGCGCCTGAGGCGGCCCCGGTCGTGGTCATGGTGGTCGAGTCTATCGGGCGGGTCTCACACCCGGTCGCCACCCGCACCGCCTTCACCCGTCACACCGGCAACAGGCCCGCGACGACCGCCGTGAGCTGTTCCACGTTGCGGCACTCGTGCATCGGTACGTACTGGGAGTAGAGCCTGGCCGCCGAGTCGCCCGTCCCCCATTGGCGCTTCGGTTCCGGGTTGAGCCAGTGGGTGTGCCCGACGCGCTCACTGACGAACTCGAGCGATGTCACGGACGGGTCCCGGTAGTTGTTCCGCCCGTCCCCCAGGATCAGCAGCGAGCCGGTTCTGGTGAGGGTGTGGGCGTAGCGGTCGGCGAAGCCGGACAGCGCATGCCCGTAGTCGGAGTGTCCGTCGTAGGTGACGATCTCGGCCTCGCGGACCATGCGGGCCATCGCCGACCCCAGGTCGGATCCGGTCTCGAAGAACGACGTGACCTCGTCGGTGGTATCGACGAAGGCGAACACCCGCACGCGCGAGAACTGCTCCCGCAGCGAGTGCACCAGCTGCAGGGTGAAGTGGCTGAAGCCGGCCACCGAGCCGGAGACATCACACAGCACCACGAGCTCGGGGCGGGCCGGCCGGGGTTTGCGCAGCACCAGTTCGACGGGAACGCCCCCGGTGGACATCGATCTGCGCATGGTCTTGCGCATGTCGATCGCCCCGTGCCGGTGGCGGCGGCGCCGGGCGGCGAGCCGGCTACCGAGCTGCCGCGCCAGCGGTCCGACCTTGCGTCGCAGCACCTGGAGGTCCTGATCGTTCGCCCGAAGGAAATCGACCTGCTCGGCGGCCTGCCCGACCGCGTACTGGGCAACCCGGTCGCGACCAACCGTCTCCGCTGTACGGCGGCGGGTCTCGTCGGCGACCTCGCGGAGGAAGCCGCGCACCATGTCCGCAGCGGAGTTGGCGGCGGCGGACTTCTCGGCGTGTCGCTTGGCCCCGTCCGGGTCGAAGGGGTCCGCGCCGAGAAGTCCGTCGAGGACCTTCTGCATGATCGCGCTGGTGTCGAGCGGGCTGAGCGCCTGGTACGCGGAGAAGCGTTGGCCGCCCGCCGAATCGTAGGAACCGAGCTGCTCCACGAGGAGCTCGGCCAGTGCCCGGGCCTTCGCCCGGGACTCGTCGGTGTCCTCGAGCAGCAGTGAGGCGATGAGCTCGTTGAGCGCCTCTGGGTCGACCCGGCCGTCCTCATCGGTCGGGATCTCCACCTCCAGCGTCACCGCGTCCCCCGGGGACCTGCCACCGATCGCGGCGGGGAACCACAGGTCGAAGAGCTGGTCGAACACGCCGCGGTGGGTCGGCTTGTGCAGGATCGTCGACGCGAGCGCCTCACGCAGGGCGGCACGGTCGAGCAGGTCGATGTGCACCATCGCCGACGCCGCGTCCACTGCCTCACTCGGGCCGACGGGGATCCCCTTGCGTCGCAGCGCGTCGACGAAGTCGACGAGGTGCCCGGACATCCCACCCGGTGACTTCTGGATGCTCGACGCCTCGCTCATGGTGCCCACCTCCCGATCGGCGTGTCGTGCCCGGACTAGTTGAGCCGCAGCTCGGCGGCCGCCCGCAGCTGGTCGGACTGATGCTTGAGGACCACGCCGAGGGTCTGCAGGACCACCTCGTCGTCGATGGTGTCCAGACCCAACGCCACGAGGGTGCGTCCCCAGTCGATGGTCTCGGACACGCTCGGCACCTTCTTGAGCGCCATGGCTCGCAGCACGCCCACCACACGGACGAGCTGCTCGGCCAGCCGGTCGTCCAACTCGGGGACGCGGGAGGCGAGGATCTTGCGCTCGAGCTCGGGCGTCGGGAAGTCGAGATGCAGGTAGAGGCAGCGCCGCTTGAGCGCCTCGGACAGCTCGCGGGCCGCGTTCGAGGTCAGCACGGCGAACGGGCGCCGGGTCGCCTCGATGGTCCCCAGTTCGGGGATCGTCACGGCGAAGTCGCTGAGCACCTCGAGAAGCAGGCCCTCGATCTCGATGTCGGCCTTGTCCACCTCGTCGACGAGCAGCACGGTGGGCTCGCTGCGCCGGATGGCGGTGAGCAGCGGTCGCGAGAGCAGGAACTCCTCGGAGAACACGTCGTCGCGGGTGGAGTCCCAACCCTCGCCCTGCCCTGCCTGGATCCGCAGGATCTGCTTGGCGTGGTTCCACTCGTACAGCGCGCGGGCCTCGTCGACACCCTCGTAGCACTGCAGGCGGATGAGTTCGGCCTCGGTGGCCGCGGCGACGGCCTTGGCCAGCTCGGTCTTGCCGACGCCCGCCGGCCCCTCGATCAGCAGCGGCTTGCCCAGCCGGTCGGCCAGGTAGACGACCGTCGCGGTGGAACGGTCGGCGAGGTAGCCCTGCTGTCCCAGCGCCTCGATCACGTGGTCGATGCTCTGGAACGCCGGTCGCTGGGCGGTACGGGCGCGGTCCATATGGTGGATCCTTCCGGTCGGGGGTCGTCGATGGCGGGCCGGCTGTCGGCCCGGGCGGTGCGCTCGCTACGGGCGCACGTGCCCCTTGCCGTGGGCGATCCACTTGGTGCTCGTGAGCTCCTCGAGTCCCATGGGTCCGCGGGCGTGCAGTTTCTGGGTGGAGATGCCGATCTCGGCGCCGAAGCCGAACATCTCGCCGTCGGTCCAGGCGGTGGAGGCGTTGACCATGACGGCGGCGGCGTCGACCCGGGCGCAGAAGTCCTCGGCCACGTCGATGCTGCGGGTGGCGACGGCCTCGGTGTGCCCCGAGGACCAGCGCGCGATGTGCTCGATGGCCTCCTCGACCCCGGCGACGACCTTCAGCGCGATGTCCATGCTGAGGTACTCCTCGCCCCAGTCCACGTCATCGGCGGGGATCAGGCCCTCGCGGTCTCCGTGGACGACCACGCCGGCGGCTTGTAGCGCCCCCACGACGCGATCCACGGCGGCCTCCCCCAGCGCCGAGTCGAGCAGCACCGTCTCCGTGGCATTGCACACGCTGCAGCGGCGGGTCTTGCCGTTGAGAAGCAGCTCGATCGCCTCGTCGAGATCAGCGTCACCATGGATGTAGAGGTGGCAGTTCCCGGTGCCGGTCTCGATCGCCGGTACCTTCGCGTTCTCCACCACGGCCTGGATCAGTCCGGCGCCGCCGCGGGGGATCACCACATCCACGAGTCCCCGGGCCTGGATGAGGTGGGTGACGGACGAGCGGTCCTCCGACGGCAGCAGCTGTGCCGCATCGACGGGCAGGTCGTGCTCGGCGAGCACGCCACGCAGTACCTCGACGAGCGCCTCGTTGGAGTTGCGCGCCGACCGGGATCCACGCAGCAGTGCGGCGTTTCCGGACTTGAACGCCAGCCCGAACGCGTCCACGGTGACGTTGGGTCGCCCCTCGTAGATCATGCCGACCACGCCGAGCGGGACCCGGATCTGCCGCAGCTGCAGCCCGTTGGGGCGGACCGAACCGCGGATGACTGCGCCGATCGGGTCGGCCAGCCCCGCGACCTGGCGGAGTCCGCCGGCGATGCCCTCGATCCGTTCGGGCGTCAGGCGGAGCCGGTCGAGCATGGCCTCGCCGGTACCTTCCGCGGCCTGCTCGGCGATGTCGCGGGCATTGGCCTCCAGGATCCGCGCCTCGGCGGCGACCAGCGCGTCCGCGGACGCGAGCAACAGCGCGTTCTTCCGGTCCGCGGTGAGCAGCGCCAGCTCGCGCGACGCGGCACGGGCCCGGCGGGCGGCATCGAGCACGGCCTCGCGCACCGGGTCCGCGGCGGCCTGCCCGGCGTCGGCGAGGTCGGTACGTACGGGGGCGTCGAGATGGCTGGAGGTCATGCGCCCCAGCTTACCTATGGAATATGGCGCGGCAGCGGGCGCCGCTCGACCGCTCACGCCGCCCTCGCGGGTGTGCCGGGCGGGATCCAGAGCGGTCGGCCCGGCCGGGCCGGATCAGGCACCGTCCGCCACGAGTCGGGGCCGACGCCGATCCACCCGTGATGGATCGGACACACCAGCGCCAGGTTGGGCAGGGTCGTGGGGCCGCCCTCGGACCATTCCACGACGTGGTGCGCCTGACAGCTGGCCGCGGGCCGTTCGCATCCGGGGTGAGTGCACCCGCCGTGGGCCGCGTAGAGAACGAGCCGTTGTATCGCGCTGGCCAGCCGCCGGTCTCGGCCCCGGTCGATGTCGATCCGCCGCAGCTCCTCGCGCCCGTCACGCAGCGCCGACAGGAACCAGGAACGGCGGCCGGCGAGGGAGACCGCCTGCGCCGCGCTGAGCTGGGTACCGCCATCGGTCTCGACCAGCCCGCCCTGCTCGCCGGATTCCACGGAGTCGAGCTGCTCGGGGGTCAGCCGGACGACGATGGCGGCCACGCCGCGGGTCGCTCCGGGCTCGACGGCCAGCCCCAGCGAGAGCACGTGACACAGCGCGTCGTAGGCCCGCTGCCCGCTGGTGCGCGTGTCCGCCTGCGCGATCTCGTCGGGGTCGGCCGCCTCACCCGCAGCCGGGTCATCCGGCGCAGAGACGCACTGGCCCGGCGCGCCGAAGCGGGCGATCACCGCGGCGAGGAGAGCCTGCAGCCGGGGCTCGCACGTGATCCCCACGGTGGCGAGCCCGTCGAGGCCGGCCCGGTGTGCACGCAGTTCGCGGCGCTTCTGCTGCTGCTCTTCGAGCCTGTCGAGTCGGCCCGGGTCGGCTGTCGCCAGCTCTCGCGCCGCTGCCGCGGTGAGCGCACGCACGCTCGCCCCGGCCTCCGCCAATGCGGTGAGGTGCCGCGAGAAGTCGCGGCGAGCCTCGTCCGGGGTGCCCTCTGGCAGCTCGGCGACCGCCTCACCGATCGCGCGTTCCTGCCCCGCGGTGATCCGGCCCCGCCGGTGCGAGGCCATGGCCGGGGAACCCTCGCGACGCCCCGCCTCGATCCGAGACCTGCACTGCCCGGCCGTCAGTCCGAGCTCCTTGCCGAGACCGGTCGCCGTTGACGAGACCGACCTCCCTTCGCGTTGGGCCCGGGCCGCCGCCTCTGCCGCCCCTGCGGCATTGATGGCATCAAGCCGGCGGGAGAGTTCCTCGAGTCGCCGCAGCACCCCGGGGAGCTCGGAGGCGTCCACCTCGGCCCAGCACACGGTTGAGAGCTCGCACACGCTCGTCGTCGTCGCCCCCACCAGGTCCTCGATCATGACCCCATGCTACCGCCACGACCGAACGTCCGTTCGAACACGCGATATCGATCAGATAA
This sequence comes from Dietzia sp. NPDC055340, assembly GCF_053645335.1. NCBI lineage: Bacteria > Bacillati > Actinomycetota > Actinomycetes > Mycobacteriales > Dietziaceae > Dietzia > Dietzia sp. NPDC055340. The sequence continues at coordinate 241,833 of NZ_JBSHML010000002.1, forward strand.
CCTACTTAGCTACCCTACCTGCGCTTACGCTGCCGCTGAGCGCACCAGGACGGCCACCATGAACCCACTGTCGGCGGTGAAGGGCCGCAGATCCCACGTCGACCACCGCTGCTCCACCCGCAGGCCCGCGCGCTCGGCCTCGGCATCGAACTCCTCGCGGGTCCAACCGCGGTCCAGGCCGAACCCCACGACGAGCCGTCCCGCCGCGCCCTCGCCCGCCGGCGCGATCCGCGCGGCGAGGTTGGCCAGCACCGCGGGTCGGTCGGCAGGGTCGACGAACGCCAGCACATTGCCCGCCGAGACCGCCAGGTCGAACGGTCCGGCCGCCCAGCCGTCGTCGGCGAGATCGGCGACCTCCCACGTCGCCTCCGGACAGGCCTCGCGCGCCCTCTCGATGAGGTACGGATCCAGGTCCACCCCCGAGACCTGGTGGCCACGCGCGTGCAGATAGATGCCCATCCGACCCTGCCCGCACCCCACGTCGAGGATCCGGGCGCCGCGCGGGGCCATGGCGTCGACGAGCCGCGCCTCACCGTCGATGTCCACGCCCTCGGCGACCATGTCGTCCCAACGCTGCGCGTAGTTGCGCGAGTGCTGGGGGTTGGCGGCCACGATGTTCTTCCAGGTCTGTGTCATGTCGCCAGTATGGACCCGCAAACGGTGCGGCGCGCTCGCGTGGGTGAGCGCGGCCGGACGAGGAACACGGGGCGACGACGACAACGCCGTCCGCACACCGGCCCGGCACTGTCGGAGGTCTGGGGCACGATGGGCGTCATGACCTCCACCCCCGCTTCCGTCAGCACCACCGCCCCCGACCGCGCGGCCCTGCGATCCCGGGCGGACGAGCTGCTGTCCGCCCTCGCCGGCCCGGGCGCGACGCTGCGCGAGGACCAGTGGACGGCCATCGAGGCGCTGGTCGCGGATCGGCGTCGTGCATTGGTCGTGCAGCGCACCGGCTGGGGCAAGTCGGCCGTGTACTTCATCGCGGCACGCCTGCTGCGAGAGCTGGGCTCCGGTCCGACGGTGATCGTCTCGCCGCTGCTGGCGTTGATGCGTAACCAGGTCGAGTCCGCGGCACGGGCCGGGGTGCGGGCGGCCACCATCAACTCGGCCAACATGACCGAGTGGGACGAGGTCCGGGCGTCGGTGCGGGCCGGCGAGGTGGATGTGCTGCTCGTGAGCCCCGAGCGGCTCAACAACCCGGACTTCCGGGACACCGTCCTGCCGGCGCTGGCCGCCGATGCGGGACTCGTGGTGGTCGACGAGGCGCACTGCGTGTCGGATTGGGGTCACGATTTCCGGCCCGACTACCGGCGAATCCGGACACTGCTGGCCGACCTCCCCGAGGGCGTGCCCGTGCTGGCCACCACCGCCACGGCCAACGACCGGGTGGTGCGGGATGTCGCCCAGCAGCTGGGCGTGGGCACGCCGGGGGCCACGGGTTCGGCGGGCCACCCGGACACCCTGGTGCTCCGCGGCGGCCTCGACCGCGAGTCGCTGCACCTCTCTGTGGTCTCGATCGACGACTCGGAGAAGCGGGCCGCCTGGCTGGTGGAGAACCTCGAGACGCTGCAGGGCAGCGGGATCATCTACTGCCTGACCGTCGCGGCGGCCCAGGATATGGCCGAGCTCCTCACCTCCGCCGGACACCGGGTGAGCGCGTACACCGGACGCACCGATGCGGGCGAACGCGAAGAATTGGAGCGCGCGTTGTTGGACAACGAGGTCAAGGCGCTCGTGGCCACCTCCGCGCTGGGGATGGGCTTCGACAAACCGGACCTGGGCTTCGTGGTGCATCTGGGCGCGCCGCCGTCGCCGATCTCCTACTACCAGCAGATCGGCCGTGCCGGCCGCGCTGCGGACCGCGCCGACGTGGTGCTCATTCCTGGACCGGAGGACCGCGCGATCTGGAACCACTTCGCTTCACTGGCGTTCCCGCCCGAGGACGTCGTGCGACGGGTGCTCGACGCGCTCGCGCCGGATCGGCCGCAGTCCACGCAGGCCCTCGAACCGGCCGTGGACCTGGGCCGGACACGCCTGGAGATGGTGCTCAAGGTTCTCGACGTGGACGGCGCGGTCCGGCGGGTACGCGGTGGCTGGGTGGCCACCGGACAGCCGTGGGAGTACGACGCCGAGCGATACGCGGGCCTGGCGGAGGCACGGCGGTCCGAGCAGCTGGCGATGCTGGAGTACATCCGCACTGCCGGCTGCCGCATGGACTACCTGCGCGCTGAACTCGACGATCCCACGCTCGACCCGGCCGCCGGTGGGTGCGGACGCTGCGACAACTGCACCGGGCAGCGACGCGAGACCACCGTCGAGGAGGCCGCGCTGACCCGGGCACGGGAGGCGCTCGAACGTCCCGGCGTGGTGCTCCCACCGCGACGCCAGTGGCCCACAGGGCTGGCGAAGCTCGACATCCCGCTCAAGGGCAAGATCGCTGACGGGCCCGCCGAGGGCCGTGCGCTCGCGCGATTGACCGATCTCGGGCTCGGTCAGAAGCTGCGGGCGCTGCTCGCCGAGGCGGATCAGGACGCCCCGGAATGGCTCGTCCGGGCCTGCGTTCCGGTGCTGCGCGAGTGGGGCTGGGCTGAGCGGCCCACCGGCGTCGTCGCCCTCCGCACCGGCGAGCATCCTCTATTCGTGTCGAGCCTGGCCCGCGCGCTGTCGCAGATGGGGCGGATGACCTACCTCGGCGAGCTCACCCGCGACGAGGCACTGCCGCCGGTGACCGCCCAGAACTCGGCCTACCGGGTGGCCCAGCTCTGGGGCACGCTCGCCGGGCCGGCGACCACCGACGATGCGGCTGGCGGCACAGCCGACGACGGGCCAGTCCTGCTGGTCACGGACGTCTTGGGAACCGGCTGGACCGTCACCGAGGCGGCGCGGCACCTGCGCGAGACGGGCGCGTCCGCGGTATTGCCGCTGGCTGTGGCTTCGGAGAGCTGATCCGGCCGACGGTGGCGTGGTGCCGCCCGTTACCGTTATTGAACCTCCGGTGGTCGGAGGTCTGGTCGCTTGAGTGGGCATGGCTTTCTTGCCCTGCCATCAATGGTCCGGGGGGTGTTG